>NZ_QUGU01000007.1:196602-222627 GCF_003479185.1 Blautia sp. AF17-9LB | reverse complement strand
AAGTGGGGGAAAAGCCTGAGATGATATCAGGGGCTTACCTATCACTATAGAACTCGGACTTTATCTATATGCTCAACCAGGCCCAGGGAGACCGTCAGATTTTGGCAAAGCAGTTGGGAATCTCCCCGCACCAGCTTTCGTATGTGACCCATTCCGGTCCCGGCGAGGGGCTTTTGTTCTTTGGAAATGTGATCATCCCCTTTGTGGACCACTTCCCGAAGGACACACTCTTGTACAGCGTGCTTACCACAAGACCGGATGAAGTAGCGGGGACCAAAGCGTGAGACAAAAATTAAAATGGATCGGAGGTGAGAACAATGGCACACGACAGGGAATTTCAAAGGAAGCGCAAAGATACCCGGATGCCGGTGCGTGATTCCCACGGGGAGGATCAACCGGCAGCCAGGCAGACCGAACAGGATTTTGACCTGCGCAGGGCACGGGACACCCCTTCTTCTGTCAACGGCAAGACACACAGGCAGGACATCCCTGTACAGACGGAATTTTCCCATCTGTCACCGGAAACACCGGCGTCCTTGCTGGAACAGGGCGAAGCGTATGCAACCGCTTTGGATGGTTTTTCGGAACACTTTGAGACACCGGATGCTACCAGGACAGCGCCCCCGATACAGGACAACGTGCGAAGCAATTTCCGGCAGGAGGCTTCCAGGCGTTCTTTTGTAACAGAGGATGTGACAGACCATGATACCGGAAAATATGCTCCTTCTTCCGAATGCTCAGCCCCACCGAACGGCACAGACAGATCCGGTCAGGAACACCGTTACCGGACACACCAGCATGGGAACAAATATCAGCAGCGTTTTCAGGAAGCGGCACAGGCGGAGGAACAGGCAGCGCAGAAGGAAAAGGGTATGGATAGCGAACCGCCGAAAACATCCAAGCTGGAATTTACTGCGGATGAACTACCGCCGGAGACAAAGGATAAAAAGCTCACCCATGCAAAACGGAAGGCGGAACGGACTGCACAAAAAGCAGAGCAGGCGCAAAATCGTCTACCTGCCCGGAAGAAACTGCGCATGGAGACGGTTTCCGACCCGGAGACCGGAAAAGCCAAAAAACACTTAAAATTTGAAAAGGAGGTCAAATCCCAAAAGGTCCATGTAAAAGGACCTGTACCCCTGCGTCCGGTCAAGGCGGGCGCCAATACTGCCATTGGTTACGCTCATAAAAAGATTTATGAGGCAGAGGATGAAAATGTGGGCATCAAGGCAGCCCACCGCTCTGAACTTGTGGGCGAGGCAGGGCTTCGCACGGCATATCACCGGCATAAAACTGCCCCCTACCGAAAGGCAGCGAAATTACAGCAAAAATCAGCAAAAGCAAACGCAAGACTTGCTTACCGGCAGGCTCTTAGCGACCACCCGGAGCTGAAGAAACATGCGATTGCCCGGATATGGCAGAAACAAAAACTGAAAAGGCAGTATGCCAAGGCTGCCCGTGAAGCCGGGAAACAGGCAAAAAATGCCGCAGTCGCAACAGAGAGGGTCAGCGTCGGTATTGTCCATGCGGTCAAACGGCACCCTGTAATCTGCCTTGTCCTCCTGCTTCTCCTTTTGGTAATTTTCCTGATCACATCCCTGTTTTCCACGTTCTCCAATATCGGGACCGGCGGTTTGGGAAGTCTGGCTGCTTCTACCTATCTTGCAGATGATCAGGACATCAACCAGGCGGAGCTTACCTATACCGAATGGGAAACGGATCTGCAAATGGAAATAGACCGGGTGAAATCAGACCGCCCCGGCTATGACGAATACCGGTATAACCTGGGCGCAATCGAGCATGACCCGTATGTGCTGATGGGGTATCTGACTTCTGCTTATCAGGGATTTACTTACGATGAAGTGGAAAGCGTGCTGCGGCAGCTTTTCCAGGAACAATATACCCTGTCCTTTTCAGAAGAAACCGAGATCCGTTACCGCACCGAAACTTCCGTTGATCCGGAAACCGGGGAAGAAACCCAGGAGGAAGTGCCTTATGAATGGCGCATCTTAAATGTCAAGCTCACAGTCACACCTCTAGAAAACCTGGTCGTTTCCCGGATGAACGCAGACCAGAAAGAGATCTGCGAGATCCTGCTGCAGACAAAAGGAAACCGCCAGTATGTCAAAAATGTCTTTGGCACCAACTGGCTCCCTTATGTGACCAGTTATTACGGCTACCGGGTACATCCCATCAGTGGGGAAAAGAACTATCACACCGGTGTGGACATCGGGATGCCGGAGGGCACAGAGATCCTTGCCGGGCATGACGGAACGGTCACCCTTGCGGGAAATGCCGGCGGTTATGGCTTGTGTGTCGCTATTGAAGGCGAGGCATACGAAGGACATACCCTGACGACCAAATACGGGCACTGTTCCCAGATCCTTGTTTCTGCCGGGCAGGAGGTCAAAGCCGGGGATGTGATCGCAAAGGTCGGGAATACCGGAAATTCTACCGGGGCCCACCTGCACTTAGAAGTCCTGGTTGACGGTCAGTATTTGAATCCCCTGTATTTTGCCGATACCGGCGATACCAGCGAACGGCACCTGCCGGAAGTTGGTTCAGGCGGCACAGGAAACTACTTCGATTATGACATTCCACCGGAAGCCCTTGCGGATGAACAGTTTGCCGCAATGATGGCCGAGGCGGAAAAATATCTTGGCTATCCGTATGTATGGGGAGGCGCAAGCCCTTCCACTTCCTTTGACTGTTCCGGCTATGTGTCCTGGGTGATCAACAACTGCGGCGTTGGCTGGAATTTCGGAAGGCTGACCGCGGATGGTCTTTTAGGTGTATGTACGCCGGTATCAAGTGCGGATGCAAAACCGGGCGACCTGATCTTCTTCCAGGGAACCTACAACACCAGCGGCGCAAGCCATGTAGGAATCTATGTGGGAAATGGAATGATGATCCACTGTGGAGACCCGATTTCTTATGCAAACATCAATACAAGCTACTGGCAGCAGCATTTTTATACATTTGGGCGTCTGCCTTAACAGATTGGAGGTAATAAATTGAATCCTAAAATTGAAAAACTGGAAAAGGAAATTGAAAAGACCAAAACAAAGATTGCGGAAATGCAGGCAAAGCTCCATAAGCTGGAGGAACAGAAAACAGAACTGGAAAATACCGATTATGTGGCGGTGGCGCGCAGTTTCAAACTGACGCCCCAGCAGCTTGCGGATTTTTTGAAATCACAGCAGGCAGCCCCTTCGGAAACTGTTTTACCGCAGGAGAAGGAGGATGTGCATGAGGCTTAAAAAACTTTCCCTGCTGCTGGCGCTTACGCTTCTTGTAAGTGTCAGCGCATTACCTGTAACGGCTCATGCCGGCGGTTCCAAAGACACCACACCGCCAACGCTGACTGCTTCCCTGGAGGGCGATGCCCTGAAAATAGAAAGCAGTGACGATCTATCCGGCGTGGAGGCGGTCTTTGTTGATGAAAACCGTATCAACTCCCTCACCGATGGGAAAGCGTCGGTTGCACTAAAAGATTATGCAGGAACAGAAAAACAGGTAAGCATATACGCAAAAGATTATGCCGGCAACCGTTCTGATGTGGTAAAGCTGGATAAT
This sequence comes from Blautia sp. AF17-9LB, assembly GCF_003479185.1. NCBI lineage: Bacteria > Bacillati > Bacillota > Clostridia > Lachnospirales > Lachnospiraceae > Blautia > Blautia sp. AF17-9LB. The sequence goes on along the minus strand of NZ_QUGU01000007.1, from coordinate 219,051 downwards.
CCGTATTACAAAGAACCGGCTCCTGAAAAGAAACCTGCTGCGGCAGCACCCCAGAGTCCGTCCGGTACACAGACAAAACCGCCTAAGGAAGAAAAACCTTCCGGCTCAAACGCTGCAACCCCTTCCGGCGGCGGAAATTCTTCCGGTTCAGATAACAGTACCGGACAGCAGGAAAATACTTCTGCGATCCCGGAAGGTGCATTTACCCCGGAAGGCACCGGAACGGTACAGGACAACATCAGCGGTACGGATGGGGAAAAACAGTTTTACACCATCACTACGGACGCGGGCAATGTCTTTTATCTGGTGATCGACGGGAAACGGGAAGATAACAATGTCTACTTCTTAAACGGCGTCACAGAGTCCGACCTGATGGCACTTGCAGAAAAGAACAATGGCAGCATGAGCATGATCCCCCAGGAAGAAAGCTGTAACTGCACAGAAAAATGTGAGGCAGGAAAGGTTAATACCGGCTGTCCGGTCTGCAAAAATGACTTAAATGGCTGCAAAGGAAAAGAAAAGCCGGCGGAAACTGAAAAACCGGCAGAACCGGAAAAGCCGAAGAAAGAAACCGGCAGCGTCGGCACGATCCTGTTTATCCTTGCTGCCTTACTTGCGGTCGGCGGGATCGGTTACTATGTAAAAATCGTGCGTCCGAAACAGCAGGCCGAGGACGATGCGGAATTTGAGGATGACGGTTATGGCGAAGGCTTTGACCCGGATGAGGCATACGGGGAACCGGAATATCTTTCCGAGGATGATTTTGACGACAAGGACAGCAAATAAGGCCGTCCTTTTAGATTTTATGAAAGTGAGGATTTTTTCATGGAACATATCATAACCAGACGCCGCGGCTTTCGCAAGCTGTTGGCGTTTTTGCTTTGTATGGCAAGCATTTTGGGGCTTCTTCCGGCTCAGGCTTTTGCCATGTCTGTCGGACAGACGGCAAGCTCCTGGCTGGGCGACCAGTATGTGGGCTCTGATGGGAACCACTACCGTGCCCCGGCGCCTTACACCTATCTTGCCTACCATGCAGACGGAACCATCGATGTACACACCAGTTCCGGGGGCAATGCTTACCGGCACTATATGCTGACGGATTCTGACGGGATCAGCCACCAGGTTTACTGTGTGGAGAGCGGGATTCCTTACCATACTTCGGAAAATACCTATGTTTCGGAAAGCGGGACCAACAGCCAATACCTGAACCTGCTTCCTGCCGAGGCAAGGAGGGGGATCACCCTGACTGCGATCTATGGCTGGAAACCCGGTGCGGCGCTCCCTGTTTCCGGAATCAACGAGGATGACTATAAGATGGCAACCCAGATCATCCTTTGGGAATACCAGCAGCAACTTAGAAGCGATCCGTACAGCCGCCACGGAAACGGCCACGCAGACGCCGACCAGTATTTCAGCGTGATCGCCGGACGACCGGCAGAAAAAGCCTATGACTGGATTCTTGCACAGGTCGCTTCCCATTCCACAGTACCTTCCTTTACTTCTTCTAAGAAAAGCGAAGCACCGGAACTGGAACTGAAATGGGATGTAGAAAAAAAGGTCTATACCCTGACGGTCACAGATACCAATAACTTGAAGATCGATCTGGAGGCTTTGAAAGGCAGCGGCGTTTCTGTGACAAGAAACGGAAATGAATACACCTTTACCAGCAGGCAGATGATGATGGACCCGGTGCTGTTTGAATTCCGAAAGAATATCCCGGTGGCAAACGACATGCTGATCTGGGGCAGACCCGGCTACCAGACCATGATGACCGGCGCCAGCGATCCGGTTTCCTTCTTTGTAAAATTCAAAACGGAAACTTACGGTACCGCAAAACTTGTCAAGACCAGTGAGGACGGCATTGTTTCCGGTATCACCTTCCATATCTCCGGTACGGACATTTTGGGAAATGAAGTCAATGAGGAAGTTACGACCGGAGAAAACGGCCAGATTGAAAAGAAGCTCCTGCCGGGAACCTATCTGGTAAAAGAACTTCCGGTGGACCGCTATGTGACCCCTTCCGCACAGTACGTGACCATTGAAAGCGGGCAGACTTCTTCGGTACATTTCAGCAATATTCTGAAGAAATTTCGCGTCCATGTGGTAAAGAGTGATGCTGACACCGGAAATGCTCAGGGGGATGCCACGCTTGCAGGGGCGGCCTATGGGATCTTCCGTGATGGCGAACTGATCGACACTTATACTACCGGACCGGATGGCAGCTTTATGACCCGCTATTATGTATGCGGGGATGGCTGGACGATCCGGGAAATCGAACCGAGCACCGGGTATCTTCTGAATGAAACCATTTATGAAGTGGGTGCATCCCCTTCCCTGTATGAAGTGGAACTCAATACCACAGAAAATCAGGTGACGGAAACGGTTATTTACGGAAATATCCAGCTTGTCAAGCACACCGATGACCTGGACCCGGATGTGCCTGAGGGCGAAAATACCGACGATCCCAATGCTGGTATCATCGAACGCCCGGAAGCAGGCGCAGTCTTTGAAGTTTACTTAAAGGCAGCCGGGAGCTATGACGCGGCAAAGGAAAGTGAACGTGACCTTCTTACCACGGATGCGGATGGTTTTGCTTCCAGTAAACCGCTTCCTTATGGACATTATACGGTCCATCAGATCGCAGGCGAGGAAGGCAAAGCCTTTGTCCCGGACTTTACGGTATTCATTTCCTCTGACGGAAAGACTTACAGCTATATCCTGAACAACCGCACCATCACAGCCCGTCTGAAAGTTGAAAAATGTGACGCAGAGACCGGAAAGATTATCCCTGTGACCGGAACCGGTTTTCAGATCAAGGATCTTTCCACCGGGGAATTTATCACCCAGACCGTCTACTATCCGAACCCGGAAACACTGGATACCTTCTATGTTTCTGACGAGGGCTGGCTGATGCTGCCGGAGCCTTTGGCCGCCGGGGATTATGAACTTTATGAGGTGGCTGCCCCTTATGGCTATGTGCTTTCCGATCAGCCGGTACCGTTTACCATTGACGGCAGCGAGGCGGTTGTGACGGTCACTCAGTACAATATGCCGCAGAAAGGCCAGCTTACCATCACAAAGACCGGAGAAGTATTTGCTTCTGTCCAGGAAAACGACGGACTGTACCAACCGGTATATGAGGTTGCCGGACTTCCCGGAGCGGTCTATGATGTGATCGCAGATGAAGATATTTATACCGGTGACGGTACCTTGCGGGCAGAAAAAGATACGGTTGTGGAAACACTTACGACCGGCGAGGACGGCACAGCGAAAAGCGGGTCTCTCTATCTTGGCCGTTATCGTCTGGAGGAACGTCAGGCGCCTTCCGGCTGTGTGTTGAATCCTCAACCGGAATATGTGGAACTGACCTATGCGGGTGAGACCGTAGAGGTTACACAGACAGCGGCCGGTCTTTATGACGAACGCCAGAAAGTGGATGTCACACTTTTCAAGGCAATGGAGACCGATGACCTGTTCGGTCTTGGCATGAACGAGGAATATAAGGATATTTCCTTTGGACTTTATGCTTCCGCAGACCTGACGGCGGCAGATGGCAGCGTAATCCCGGCAGGTGGACTTCTGGAAGTGGTCTCTGTTTCGTCTGAGGAATCCGGCGGTTACAGCGCTTCCTTCGCTTCCGACCTGCCTTTTGGCAGCTATTATGTCAAGGAACGCACAACCAACGGCGCCTATATCCTTTCGAATCAGGAATATCCGGTTGTCTTTGAGTATGCTGGTCAGGAAACCGCCCTGGTACAGATCCTTGTCAATGAAGGCGAGGCTGTTTCCAATGAACTTCTCCGTGGGCGTGTAGACGGTGTAAAAGTCGGGGAAAACCCGGAAGGCGGCGAGGATGTCACGCTTGCCGGTGCGCTCATGGGTCTGTTTAGACCTGATACCGAAGAATTTACTGAAGAAAATGCGCTGCTTACTGCTATTACCGGAAAAGACGGCAGTTTTTCCTTTGAGAACATTCCTTACGGACACTGGATCGTCAAGGAGATCTCTGCCCCTGACCTTTATACGGTAAGCCCGCAGCAGCACCATGTATATATCGGTGCAGACGGACAGCATATCGAGATCCGTGTGGAAAACACCCTGATCCGCGGCAGTGTGCAGGTAACTAAAACCGAAGCTGTGGAGGAACCGTCCCCTGTGGAAAAGGAGGATAAGAAAGACAAGAATTCTTTCCTGCGCTTCCTGCCCGGTGCAGTGTTCGACCTGTATGCGGATTTCAACGCCAACCAGGAATATGATCCTGACGATCAAAAGATCGGTACGCTGAAAGAAACCGATGCAGGCTATCATACGGCGGAAAACCTTCTGGCTGGCGGCTACTTTATCAAAGAAAGCAAAGCGCCGGAGGGCTATCAGCCTGACTCAAACGCTTACTATTTTTCCATCACAGAAGATGGACAGGTCGCAGTTGTGGAAAATGGAGAAGCCGGGCACGGATTTACCAATGAGGCTTACCGCGGCAACTTAAAGATCACAAAGGATTCCAGCGACGGGCGCAAAGATGGTTTTGCCATCGAGGTTAAGAGTGCGGACGGCTCCTACTGCGAGACATTCACCACTCCAAAATCCGGCGTGATTGAAGTTAAGGGCCTTCGTGTCGGTATTTATACCGTAACAGAAGTTGCAAACCGGGCAAGCAAGGATTACATCATTCCTGATGCCGCCACGGTGGAGATTAAGGCAGATCAGACATCTACAGTCCAGTTCTTTAATGAAAAACCGGAAAAGCCGGATAACCCAAAGAACCCGGAAAAGCCTTCTGTTCCCTCCAATCCTTCCACCCCTCAAAAGCCGGTACCGCAGACCGGGGATGATCCGTATATTTTCCTGTATGGCGGACTGCTGGCAGCCGTACTGATCGGCGGCAGCGTATTTGCTGTGTATTATTTCAAAAAGGGAAAATACAGCAGGACTTCCCCGAAAAGAACGGCTGTCGGGGTTTCTGTCCTTTCACTCTGCGTTCTGGTGGCTCTTGGCAGCGGTTTTTTGGTGTTCCGTGACTTGAACCAGTATGCTGAGAGTAAAGATGCCTATCGAGATCTTGCCGGATATGTGGAAGTACCGGAGCAGACAGCTTCCCCGGAGTCGGCACCCGATCCGACAGAACCAAAACGGGACGATGCCGATATTGTCCTGCCTTCGGTAGACTTTGAAACGCTCCGTGAAAATGGACCGGACATCATCGGATGGCTTTCCCTTCCTGATACGGTGCTCAATTATCCGGTAACGCAGACCGACAACAACGAATATTACCTGAACCATCTTTATGACGGAACCTATAACAAGGTTGGCTGCCTGTTTGCCGATTATGAAAACCGGGCAGATTTTTCAGACCGCAATACGATCATTTATGGTCATAATATGCGGGATGGTTCCATGTTTGCGCTGCTGAACCGGTACGATGAACAAAGTTACTTTGATGCTCACAGGCAGATGTATCTCGTTACTCCGAAGGGGGGTTATGTCATGGAGATCTTTGCGGCTTTTGCAGCAAAGCCGGAAGAATCCGGCAGTGAAACTTCTCCCTGGCAGCTTTCCTGGAAGGATGACGGTGCTTATACTACCTGGCTTACAGCTATGAAGGAACGTTCTGCGGTGGAAAGTGATGTGACTGTGACCTGCAGCGATAAGGTACTGACCCTTTCTACCTGTACGCCGGGCGGCACAGGACGCTTCCTTGTCATGGGAAAACTCGTGAAAGTAGATAACGAAATATAGATTTTAGACGGTGCGGGGGCAAAAGCTCCCGCACCTGCTGTTTACAAGGAGGATTTTATTTTATGGTAAATACCATGATTTCCATTCCCGGCTATGTCCATCTTTACCGCTCACTTTTGCGGTTTTACGACATGCCGGAAAATGAAGTCCGGGAAATGCTCTATCTTCTGAATACGGCAAACCTGGACTGCTACGAGTATTATCACCCGGACCGCAGTGTGATCCAGAGCGGACCGGTCGCTTTTTGCGGATGGCTGGAAACGAAAGACTGCCGCCCTTACCGCACAGAGGTACAGCTTTACAAGTCGCTGCTGTTTTTGAAGCGCAGCATTGACCGTGACCTGATCGTATCAGCTCAGAGGGAGGCTCTGCAAACCCTGCGCTGTATCATCTCCAATCTGGAATACCGCTTTTATAAAGCCTATGGCATGGAGATCGAGGACAAACGCACGGTCTATGGGGAATGTACCTACCGTCTGGTTCCAAGGGAGGACGAACCCAGCGTGTGCCTGATGCACGACTGGATCTACCTGCCGAGTGCTTAAAATGTCCCGAATAATACACAATATTCGGGACAAAATAAGAATACGATAGTTCCCATCTCCTGATATAGAATTTGAAACTGATGTATAAATTCTGTTCTATGTGGAATACTATTGCTAAAACTCTTGAAGCCTATTGAAAATTTGTCCCGAATAATATATAATATTCGGGACAAAAGGAGGTGAGCAATATGGCAAATGGCTATTCCAAACAGATTCAGGAGCAGATAAAAGCAGCGGCGGAAGGAACTATTTTCATCAGTTCTGATTTTGCGGATATTGCCGATACGGAAACCATAAGACGGAACTTAAACCGGCTTACACAGGCAGGTATGCTTCGCCGCATTTTGAAAGGTGTTTATGAAAAACCAAAATATAGCAAACTTCTGGATGAATATGTGGCGGCAGACCCGGAAGCGGTGGCGAACGCATTGGCACGAAGTTATCACTGGACGATTGCCCCATGTGGGAATACAGCATTGAACCTGTTAGGTCTTTCAACACAGGTAACAGCAGTATGGTCCTATATCAGCGATGGTCCATATAAGACCTACGAGTGGAACTCTACAAAGCTGGAATTTAAGCACCGGACCAATAAGGAGATTACCGGATTGTCCTATATGACAAGTTTGGTTATACAGGCATTAAAAACGCTTGGCAAATCGAATGTTACGCCAGAAGTCATACAGATGCTTTCCGAAAAACTGACAGACAAGGATAAACAGGCTTGTTTGAAGGAAGCAACAGAGTCTACGGATTGGGTTTACGATACGATACGACAGATTTGTGGAGGTGAAAAGGTACAATGAGAAATATAGCAAGACTTTCAGATAACGACCGCAGGGAGCTGTTCAGAAATACAGCAGATAAAATGGGACTGAATGATGCCATCGTAGAAAAAGACTTTTGGGTATGTTTTACGCTGGATTATTTATTTCACCGCTCACCATGGAAAGAGTCCATCACCTTTAAGGGAGGTACCAGCCTTTCAAAAGCCTTTCACCTGATCAGCCGGTTTTCAGAAGATATTGATTTGATTCTGGACTGGCGTGTATTGGGATATGGCAAAGATGAACCATGGGAGAAACGTTCCAATACAAAACAGGATGCTTTTAACAAAGAAGCCAATGCGCGTGCGGAGGTATTTCTGTCCGAAACATTCTGCCCGGCAGTCAAAGCCGGCTTATCCCAGGAAATCGGTTGTGAAGCAAATGTCTACATAGATGAAAAGGATAAACAGACGGTCATTTTCGCCTATCCGCACCTTTTTACAAATACGGCGACCTTACAGGTGATCCGTTTAGAGATTGGTGCGCTGGCAGCGTGGACTCCTGCAAAAACAGCGCAGATCGAACCTTACGCGGCAAAATATTATCCGAAGATTTTTGAGCAAAAAGAAACCGCAATCCTTACCGTTGCCCCGGAACGGACCTTCTGGGAAAAAGCCACAATCCTGCACCATGAAGCGAACAGACCGGAACATTTGGAAATGCCGCAGCGGTATTCCAGACATTATTATGATCTCTACCGCATGGCTGCAACACCGGTTAAAGAAGCTGCTTTTTCCAGGCTGGATCTCCTGAAGAAAGTTGTAGATTTCAAAATGAAATTCTATCCCAGATCATGGGCGAAGTACCCGGAGGCTGTGCCGGGCACATTAAAATTACTCCCGCCGGAATATCGGTTTGCAGCATTGGAAGCGGACTATAACTCTATGCAGGATATGTTGTATGGGGATGTTCCGACATTTGAGACAGTCATAGCAACGGTCCAGGAACTGGAAAAAGAGATCAATACACTATAAACAATTACATATCCATTTATTTGCCGACTATTCTAAGATGCTTTAGAATAGCCGGTTTCTTGTTTTCAAAGGAGGGATGCTATATTACGCAAAATGAAGTCAATGCCGTTTTTGACGAACAGGTGCGGCTCTGTGCTGATACCTTGAAACGGAAAACCAAAGAATACACCGGGGATGACCCGGACCGGCTGGGTGCATTTAAGGCAGCGGCAGCTTTACAGCACACAACGCCCCAGCGTGCCCTTGCCGGTATGCTGGCAAAGCATATTGTTTCTCTATACGATATGTGCTTTGCCGAAGAAGTGGTTTATCCGATGGACACATGGGACGAAAAGATCACAGACAGTCTTAACTATCTGTTCTTACTGAAAGCGATTGTAAAGGAGGGACATACCAATTAAACAGATTGAAGTAAAAATTTTGAACTGCCAGGCGGTAGCGGAAGCAGAAAAAAACATGGTCTTTGCGGCAAGGCTTACCCAGCAGGGACATAAGATTGCCTCAATGGACGACCTGATGGAGCTCTACGAAAAATCATTCAGCGTTCAGACAGTAGCGGCTATGGGGGCGCTTCCCCATCCTACCATCCAGAAATTTGCGGTGATCACGGTAGCCATTGTCGGCGCCAGCAGGCGTTTTCTGGCGCAGATCACCCGCCACCAGAACGAAGTAAAATTTATGAGTGCATCGCTGCAGTACAGCAACTATACGGGACAGGCGGATTTCGCTGTCCCGTATTCTATTATGACGGCTCCGGCAGTGGTACGGGAACTGTACTTAAAAAGCTGTAATGAAAGCATGAAATGTTATGAAGCCCTGTGCACTGCCGGAAGCGGGCACGATGCGGCCGGCTATGCCACGCCCCAGGGATTGCGGAATGTACTGCTCATCAGCGCCACCCCTTATCAGTGGAAACATATCATCAGCCAGCGGGTATGCCGGAGAAATACAGATGAAACAAGGATCGTGCTGCTAAAGGTCTGGAAAGAACTTTATGAACTAAGCCCTGCTTTGTTTGCCCCATCACTGACCGGGCCTTTTTGTCAGATGGATCGATGTCTGGAAGGGAAAATGACCTGCGGACGAAAACTGCAGGCAAATATGACGCCAGAGGATATTTTGGAAAAAGATTATCCTGCTCTTTGGGAAGGAGACTGCCGATGAAAATAAAACTGATCGACTTTGGCGTGCCGGAGCACCAGCGTCCTTACCGTCCGCATGGCAATGATGCCGGAGCGGATGTTTATCTGCCCTATGACTGTACCTTACAGCCCGGAGAAATCGCCAAAATTCCTTTGGGTTTTGGACTGGAAATACCGGATGGATATGCGGGATATATCTTTCCCCGTACCAGCATGGCGGTAAAAGGTCTGGTCTGTGAACTGCCGCCTGTGGATTCCGGCTATTGTGGAGAGATCCATGCGATCATCAGCAATGTAAGCAATCAGGCGCAGTCTCTTTTTAAGGGAGCCCGTATCGGGCAGCTTGTGATCACGCCGATCGTCATTGCGGATTTTGTAACCGATCTGGGAACAGAACGAGGAACCGGCAGCTTTGGCAGTACCGGCGAATAGAAAAAGGCTGTTTGGAGAACAGTTTTTGAATACTTATCGGTATAGGGAGCGGACATTTCGAGAACATTATAAAATATAATAAAGAAAGTCACGAAAAAAGCGGCCTTTACCGTGACCGCTTACTTTCTGCTATTGAGTTCTTTCATAATACCGAGGATATATTGCATGGATTGAGGATCAAGCTGTCTTGCCTCTGCAATGAATTCCTTTAAGGTTTCCGGGTAGGTATTTCCTTCATCAAAGAATTCCTGCGGTGTCACACCCAGATATTCGCAGATGTAGAAAAAAGACTGCATAGCGGGAAGTGACTTTTTATTCTCAATATTATTGATGTAGTTGTTTGCCTGACCTAACGATAAAGACATATCGCGTGCGGAAACTCCTTTTTGTGTCCGCAGTTTCGCTAATCGTTCCGGGACAAAATCTTCATACATCGCCTTCACCTCCCATTCTGTAATAGATTGTACCTCACGCCCCTTTATTATCCGCAAAAGGAAAAAGGGTATTATCGTTGACTTGCTAAATTAAATCTATTACTATATGAAAAGTGAAGAATTTTACCTATCAGATGGAGGGATGACCGATGAAAGGAAAAACTTGCTGTGTTACCGGACACAGGGATTTACCGCAGAATGAGATCAACAAAATAAAAACAGCCTTGGCACATGAGATCGATGCTGCTGTTACAGATGGGTTCACCTGTTTTATGAGCGGTTTTGCAGATGGCGTAGACCAGTATTTTGTGGAGCTGGTGCTGGAAAGAAAGCAGACCACCCCGGCACTGGAGCTGATCGCAGTGATCCCTTACCGCAAGCGTCTGGACAGCCTAAATAAGAAAACAAGAACCCGTGAACTGCTGGAGGCTTGTGCGGATGTTGTTGTGATACAGGAAAAATATCTCCCAAGCGTCTACTCCCACAGAAATCGTTATATGGTGGAACACTCCGACCGAGTGATCGCTGTATATGACGGACGGGAAACCGGAGGTATAGCAAAGACGATCCGCTTTACCCACCGGATGAAGAAGGAACTGCGGGAAATCCCAGTTGGAGAAATCGTCCTGCCGGATCACTTGAAACCAAAAACAAAATAGATACCTGTTGATGCGCTCACTTTGAAGTGGGCGTTTTTCTTTACCCATTTTTAGGAGGAATGCTTATGTGGAACCTGATTTCACATTTCCTTACCTTTGCCGGAGGAATGGCTTCCGGCGTTATGTTGATGTGTCTTATGCAAACCGGAAAACTTGCGGATAAAGAATTTGAAACTATGAAGGAGGAATAAAAATTGAAACTTGTGATTGCAGAAAAGCCCTCTGTTGCTATGTCACTGGCAGCAGTATTAGGCGCAACGGAAAGAAAAGACGGTTATCTCGAAGGTTCCGGCTATCTGGTGAGCTGGTGCGTGGGACATCTTTTGGAACTGGCACAGCCGGAGGCTTACAAAGAACAGTACGCCAAATGGCGGTATGAGGATCTTCCGATCCTACCGGAAAACTGGAAATATGAAGTGCCAAAGGATAAGAAAACGCAGCTTGCCCTTTTGTGCCGATTGATGAAGGACAAACGGGTGGATTCCGTGGTATGCGCTACGGATGCCGGACGAGAAGGAGAACTGATCTTCCGTCTGGTCTATGAATATGCCGGATGTAATAAGCCTATGGAACGCCTTTGGATTTCCAGTATGGAGGATGCGGCGATCCGTGAGGGTTTTGACCATCTCCGTCCCGGCAGTGATTACGATAAACTCTATGATGCGGCGGTCTGCCGGGCAGGAGCCGACTGGCTGATCGGGATCAATGCCACCCGGCTTTTTTCTGTCCTGTATGGTGTCACCCTAAATGTCGGCCGTGTTATGTCACCGACACTGGCACTTTTGGTACAGCGTGAGTCGGATATTGAATCCTTCATCAGTAAGCCTTTTTATGTGCCGGAAATCACCTGCGGAGGTTTTACTGCTTCCGGCGAAAAAATGACGGAACGATCCGAGGCTGAAAAAATCCGTATGGACTGTGACCACAACTCCGCTTTTGTGCGTTCTGTGGAAAAGCAGGTAAAAACTATACAGCCTCCCCGCCTTTATGACCTTACAACTCTGCAAAGGGAATGTAACCGTATTTATGGCTATACGGCTCAACAGACCCTTGATTATGTGCAATCTCTCTATGAAAAGAAGCTGGCAACCTATCCGAGAACGGACAGCCAGTATTTGACGAAGGACATGCAGGCAACCGCCGCTTCCCTGATCCTATGGCTGCGTGACAATATGCCCTTTGGAAAAGGCTGCGCCGGAGAGCCGGACATTGACCGGGTAACAGACGACAGCAAAGTGACCGACCACCATGCCATCATCCCAACTGTGGAGATTGCACGGACAGACCTGTCGGAGCTTCCTTCCGGGGAGCGGGATGTGCTTACCCTGCTTGCCGTCAGACTGCTTTGTGCCACAACGCAGGCAAACCGGTTTGAAGCGGTCACCGCTATGTTAGACTGCCAGGGATATACTTTTACGGCAAAAGGAAAGACCATCTTACAGTCCGGCTGGAAAGAGGTGGAACGGATTCACCGTATGAGTATCAGGCAGAGTGAAACGGAACACAGAGAAAATGAAGATGCCGCTCTCCCTGTGCTGAAGGAAGGACAGACTTTTGAAACTGTGTCAGCAAGTCTCCGTGAAGGGAAAACTTCACCGCCGAAACATTATACGGAGGACACGCTGCTGTCCGCTATGGAGACGGCCGGTGCGGAAGATATGCCGGACGATGCCAAGCGTAAAGGATTGGGTACTCCGGCTACCCGTGCGGCAACACTGGAAAAGCTGGTTTCTGCCGGATTTGTACAGAGAAAGAAAAAGCAGCTCATTTCTACGGAAAAAGGAAGGAACCTGATCGCAGTCCTGCCGGACAATATCAAATCTCCCATTTTAACTGCAGAATGGGAATCTATGCTGAAACAAGTGGAACATGGCGAACTGTCGGCAACATCTTTTATGGATCAGATTGCAGATATGAGCCGGACGCTGGTAAAAGAACATACCGCCCCGGAGAAACGTTTTGCGGATCTGTTCCCTTCTTCCAGAGAAACTGCACATGAAGCCGTGGGGGTATGTCCTCGCTGCGGAGCCCCGGTATATGAAGGAAAGAAAGGTTTTTTCTGCGACAACAGGGAATGTTCTTTTGCTCTTTGGAAAGATAACCGTTTCTTTTCCAGCAAGAAAAAGTCCATCACAAAGTCTGTGGCAGCGGCTCTTTTGAAAGAGGGCCGTATTTCTATGTCCGGGCTTTACAGTGAAAAAACAGGAAAGACCTATGATGCGGAAGTGATCCTGGATGATACCGGCGGTAAATATGTGAATTTCAAGCTGGAATTTCCCGTAAAGAAAGGCAGGCGTAAATGAGTGACCGAAAAACCTTTGAATATGGCGGTTATCACTTCACGCCCATACGAAAATTTCACAAAAAAGAAGGCGACTTTTTCGTCATATCGAAACGGCTGGCAAGTGACTTCAACTTAGGGTTGTGTACCTATCAGGATCGGCAAAAAGCACCTTATGATTACAAAGACTTTTATACCGTCGCAACCGACAAAGAATGTGACATTTTCCGGTGCGAAGAAAATGGTTTGTTGTATGTGCCGGGGAAAAACGAACTTTTTATTTACCATGAACCAAAACAGAAAAAGCGGAACTCTATTGCCGATGCCCTTTCACAGTCCAGGAATGTTACTGATATAACCGGATTTTCCAGCGGCCGGCAAAGAAGTGCCCCGGAAAGGTAGGCGTTATGGCAGAGAGAGAATTGAACCGCTCGGAGCGGGCTGCGATCCGAAAGCTGGTTACGGTGCTTTGCGCCAACTATGACTCTCAGGATAAGATCTGCCTTCCTTTGGACAGTCCTTGCTATATGCTGAATAAATGGTGGACCGGTGCTTATTGCAGGTACTTTGAAAAAGCGGTGCTGCCGGTGGATGCAGCACTGGAATCAGCCATTACCGGCGAGGACACCTCCATGAGACAGAAAATATGCCCTGTGTGTGGAAAAGTGTATCTTCCTATAACCAGCCAGGCATATTGTTCTGATGCCTGCCGGATCTATGCAAGACGGAAATCCGAGCGGGAACGCAAACGCCGGAAGCGGCAAAACCAACTATGATATGTACGCAACTTAGCCCCAAAAGTCCTTGATTTTCAAGGGCTTTTTGCACCTGTTTTCAAGGGCGCTGTATAAGAATACTCCAGTGCTTTGAAATGAGGTTAAGTTGCGGACAAAACATATATTTTAACAAAAACGATAGGAGGCGATTTTTTTGAATATCAACACGATTACTGCGGAGGATCTTCGCCGCATGCCGGATAAGGAAGGACTGATTTTACAGGGCTGTGGCGGGGATCTGACAGAATGGGTAGACGGAATCAATGAAATGCTGACACAGGCAGGCATATTGAAAGATGGCAGTCAGTTTGAGAATGTGTTTGCTTTTCAGCACGGAGAACTGACCTGTTTGCTTTACCCGTTTGATGATGTGAAACTGGATATAGGAAAACTTGCCCTGTGGCGTTTACAGACCCATGAAGTCTATGGCGGCACATGGCTGTCGGACTTTGTGCCGAATTATTTAGGCGGATTTATAGAAACACCGGAAGCGTTGGCAGATAAACCGGATTGTCCACTGATCGGAGCAGATGGGAACATTTTTAATCTGCTGGGTATTGCTTCCCGTACTTTGCGGGAGCATGGTCTGAAAGAACAGGCAAAAGAAATGTCTGATCGGGTATTTGCTTCCGGCAGTTATGGAGAAGCGCTCTGTATCATTGGCGAATATGTCAACATCACAGATTCCGAACCGGAGCATAAGAATTCTCTCCGTCAGCAGCTAAAAGCAACAAAACCGGCAGACCCGGTAAAAAAGCAACAAACTTCCAAACAACAGGAACGATAAGGAGGGATGCGGAATGGAAAAGAAACTGACCTATGGTGTATGGGCAGTACGAAGCAGCACTTCTATTTTCGGACCGGCACAAAGCTGGTGCAAGGAAAATGGGAAACCGTTGGAATTTGATAGTAAAGCCGATGCTGAAAACTATGCAAAGGAAGCCAACGAGCATACGACAGCAAATGTCCGATACTATGTGAAAGAAAAAGAACCGGAGCCCGGTGCTGTTCGGAAAGGAACATCTCAACCGGAGCTGGATGCACGCAGCCATGAAGAAGTGATACCAAGAAATGATGCAGCGGAAAAACAAAATGAGATTCCGGGCAGACAGATTCCTTCTCAAACAGATCCGCTGGTAGAAATCCGCTCTGCGGTCCATAGTAATTACGCGGGTATGGTCGCTATGCTGGGTGCGGACAACCGTGTGTATTTGGGGCGTGAGGAACGCTGCCATTACCAGAATATGCAGCCATCTTACTATGACAATCAGGACGGTTCCCTGTGTTTTGTCTGTGATCAGCCCGACATGTACTATTTTCTCTATGGAGAAGGCTGGGCGCATACCCAGGCGGAAATGCTGGAACGAGGGCTTACCCTGCGCCAGTATGAAGAATTTGCAAGACTGCAAAATGGGGTCCTTGCACAGTTTACCACCCAAAGAGAAATTCTGTTTGCCGGACAGCCATTTCAGGCGCCGGAGAGTTATCTGCGCAATGCAGAACTTTATGAGGAAGGTCAGACCGGCAACTACAATATGCTGGATGGCAGGCTGAACAACGAACCTCCTGTGCGCCCGGATCTGACAGACGGACAGACGGATGAAGAAATCCGGGAGCTGGTGCCGGAAGCAAAGCCGTCTTTGATGGACCGTTTGAAAGCAGACAAACCGGAGCATGAAGCAAGGCAGATGATCCCTCCGGTGCCGGAAAGGGAACGCTGATGGCCGGGGTAAGATTTGAGGATGTAGATCTTTTGGGTGCTCTTTCCCGTATCGTAGATCTTCATACCCAACATTATAAAGAGGACTTTGACCTGGATAAGGAACTGATCTCAAAACTGGCTTTGTCAGAGCGTTCAGAGGATAAACAGCTTCTTTGGATGTCACGCCCTTGCGGAACCTATACCCTGCGCGAACGGGAAGTTTATCTGGAGGGCAGCCATGAAAACAAAGTGTGGCGGTTTTACCAGGAGCAGACAAATGATCCCGTTTTGGCTTATGCCATCTCTTTGAAAGAAGTCAGGGACGGAAAAATATTTGGCGATCTCTATCCGCTAAATTATAGAGAACATGTGGAACGGATGAAAAAATTGACCTGTCCAATCGGAAATGTAGCCGTTGCTTTTGAGGATGGAAATGTTATCACGATTCCCTATCAGGAACGGAGACAATTTATGAACCGGCTTATGCCAGAGCATGGAGCCCCTAAAACAATGACTTATCTGCCAGAAAATGAGCCGGAGCTGATGATAATTCTAAAACGGGAACGCCTCAAACGCAGCTATCATGCGACAGCCGGAAATCTGGAGGAATATCTTGATAAGCTGGAAAAGACCACCTTGCGGGAAAAACTCAAAAGAGCAAAGACGGCGGTTTCGACGCAGGAGGTCTCATCTCATAAAAGAGGGTTGGAACGATGAATGGCGGGCATAACAAAAAATCCGTCCGCGTCGAATTTGTCATGTCCGAAGCGGAGGCCGAACTGGTAAAAGAACGCATGGCGGAACTTGGCATTACCAACCTGTCGGCATATCTGCGAAAGATGGCCGTAGACGGTTACATCATCCACCTTGATATGGGAGATATTCAGGAAATGATCCGGCTTCTCCGCATTTGTTCCAATAACTTAAACCAATATACCAGACGGGCCAATGAGACCGGCAATATTTATGCCGCAGATATAGATGACATCCGCACCCGTCTGGACAGCCTTTGGGATGGCATGGACAAACTGATCCGGGGATTTGCAAACATTTCATAAACAGCCGGAAAGCCGTTGCTTTCTTTTTGCCGTCACGGTAAAATTTTTATAAGGGCAGATGCCCTTCTGAAAGGAGGCAAAGCGTATGCGTTTGATAGGTAAATTACTGGCACTTCCCTTTATGCTGGTTACGGGGATTCTTTATCTGGTATGTAAATTTTTAGTGGTTCTTTCCGGTGCGGTACTTGGGATTCTTTCTGGGATCATCTTTCTGGCGGCATTGGTGCTGTTCTTTGTCGCAGGATTTTTGCCGGGTCTTGCATGGCTTATGATCGCCTTTCTTATCAGTCCATACGGTCTGCCTCTGGCGGCTGCATGGCTGGTAGGGATCATTGGCGGGGCAAACAGTGCCTTAAAGGATTTTATATTTGGTTAAGCAGATTTGGCGGGGCGCATAGGCAGCCCCGCTCTTTTTCTGCAATTATAACTTCTCTGATTGGAATTAAGTTAAGGAGGTGACGAAAATAGCGACCACAAGACTGATGCCTCTGCATGTAGGAAAAGGTCGGAATATCTCTACTGCGATCTCAGATATTATTGATTATGTAGAAAATCCGCAGAAAACCGATTTTGGAAAATTCATTTATGGCTATGAGTGTGATACCCGGCTTGCTGATGCAGAGTTTCTTCTGTCCAAACGACAGTATGCAAATCTGACCGGCAGAAATCAGGGTGCAGATGATGTGATCGCCTACCATCTCCGTCAGGCATTTAAGCCCGGCGAAGTTACGCCAGAAGAAGCTAATCAGATCGGCAGGGAGCTGGCACTGAAGCTCACAAAAGGAAACCATGCCTTTGTTGTCTGCACCCATGTGGATAAGCACCATGTCCATAATCACATCATTATCAACTCTACTACACTGGACTGTCAGAAAAAATTTCGCAACTTCTGGGGTTCTACCTGGGCAATCCGGCGAATGAATGACAAGCTGTGTTTGGAACATGGACTTTCGATTGTAGAAAATCCGAAACCCAGCCGGGAGCATTATGGCACATGGCTGGGGAATAAAAAGCAGCCTTCCTTTCAGGAGCAGATACGCATTGCTATTGATGCTGCATTAGAGGAAAAGCCAAAAGATTTTGAGGAACTTCTACAGAAGCTGGAAACTGCTGGGCTGGAAGTCAACCGTGAAAGAAAACATCTTCGGTTCCGAGTTCCGGGACAAGAAAATTATACCCGATGCGATACGCTCAAAGGCGATTATACAGAACAAGCCATCAAAGAACGGATTGCCGGTACACGGACAGTAAAACCCCGCCATGCCTTTTCTAAAAAAACGGTTTCCAAAGTTGGATTGCTGGTTGATATTGAAGTTGCAATCCGTTCCGGCAAGGGCCCTGGTTATGAGCGCTGGGCAAAAGTGTTCAACCTAAAGCAGCTTTCTCAGGCAGTGCTCTACTTAAAAGAACATGGCGATATGGGTTATGAGGATCTTCTGGAAAAAGCCAACGCCACTACCACTAATTTCAATACCTTATCCGTTCAGATCAAAGATCTGGAGTCAAAAATGAACGCCAATGCCGAGCTGCAAAAACAGATCGTAAACTATGCGAAAACGCGGGCTGTCTATGTAGAATATCGCAAAGCCGGGTACAGCAAAAAATTCCGAACAGAACATGAAGCTGAAATTCTGCTGCACCAGGCGGCAAAGAATCATTTTGACGAGCTGGGAATCAAAAAGCTCCCCTCTGTCAAATCTCTCCGGGAGGAATACACCGATCTTCTGGAACAAAAACGGAAAGCCTATTCTGCCTATAAGCAGGCCAAAAATGATATGAAAGAACTTCATAATGTTCGGGCCAATGTGGAATACCTATTAGAGATTTCTTCCCCACCACAACCGCAGCGCAGCACAGAAAAATCCCGTCAATAAGGTTTGCTAACTTGAATTCTATAGACCTTGACTTTCCTGGACTTCTTAACTATAATAATACTCAAGCAGGGGGACTACCTTGTAGTTGAGAAGGTTAAAACCTGACCGTTTGAACCTGTTGGCTAATACCAACGCAGGGAGCTAAAGAATACAGATTCGTATTTTTTGGACATTCTCTGTTTTGGGAATGTCCTTTTTAATTGAATAAGATATGATATGTGTTTGCGAGGGAACTGAACAAGTTGAAAAAGGTAAGACCTGACCTCTGGACCTGTCGGCTAATACCGGCGTAGGGAAGCAATTTCTTACGCTCGTATTGCGTCTGAAAGAGCTTCTAATTGTTTTAGAGGCTCTATTTTTTTATTTTAGGAGGAACAAACATGGCATTTATGAAAGACATTTTAACCCGCAACATCCCCATTTGGGAAGAATGTGCAGCTACCCCATTTGTGCAGGAAGTGCAAACTGGAAAGCTACCTCTTGAAAAGTTCAAGAGATATATGATTCAGGATAGTATCTATCTGAAAAACTATGCCCGTATATACGGCAAGGCAATTTTTCATGCTGATACATTAAGAGAAATTCAGCTTTACTATTCCATGCTGAATTTTGTAAATGATACGGAATCAGAAGTGCGTCTGGATTATCTAAAGCAATTTTGCATGACGGATAATGATATTGAACTGATCGCTCCTCTGCCTGAAAATCAAAATTACATTGATTTCATGTTTGAGATTGCGTCACATGGAAAGAATGAAGAAATTTTAATGGCGGTTCTTCCCTGTATGCTAAGTTACAGCTATATATTCCGCAAATTGGCGGCTGTTCCTACAAGCAGACAGTCAAGATATTGGGACTTTATCAAAGATCATGCGGATGAACAATATGCAGAAAGCTGCAAAGAATGGTCTGCTTTTGCAGAGCATAAATGTGCCGGGTTATCAGTAGCAAATAAAAAGTATCTGGCTGATATTTTTGAAAAAGCAAGTTTGTTAGAGCTTGCTTTTTGGAAGATGGCCTATCGGAACGAGAGAATGGAGGAAAATGCAAAATGAAAAAAGTATTGTCCATTGCCGGATCAGATTGCAGCGGAGGTGCAGGTATTCAGGCTGATTTGAAAACTTTTTCTGCTCACGGTGTATTTGGAATGAGTGTTATTGTTTCTGTTGTTGCAGAGAACACCAGCCGTGTTATCGACATCCAAGATATTACCCCGGATATGATTGAAAAACAGATTGACGCCGTATTTGAAGATATTGAAGTGGACGCAGTAAAAATCGGTATGCTTTCTACACCAGAATGTATGAAAGCGGTGGCAAAGAAACTATTACAATATAAGCCCCAAAATGTTGTAATCGACCCGGTTATGTATGCCAAAAATGGCTGCCCATTGATGAATCCTACGGCGGTTTCCACCTTGATAGACACAGTAATTCCACTTGCCGATGTACTTACTCCAAATATTCCAGAGGCAGAGAAAATAGCGGATATGCAGATTTCCACAGTTTCAGATATGGAGGCTGCCGCAAGAAAAATATATGCCATGGGTTGTAAGGCGATTGTTGTCAAGGGTGGACATCATATAGGAAATGCTGTTGATGTCCTATTTGATGGAGAAAATTTCTACCATTTTGAAACATCCCGCATTGATACGAAAAATACTCATGGGACAGGCTGTACCTTTTCTTCTGCAATCGCTTCCCAGCTTGCAAAGGGAAAAAGTGTTCCGCTTGCAGTCGAATCTGCAAAGGCTTATGTCACAATGGCAATCGAACACTCTCTTGCGATTGGAAAAGGCTGTGGCCCGACGCACCATTTCTACGAATTGTATCAGCATGGTTTATCTAAAGAATAGGCAGGTGCAAAATGAACTTTGATTATACACTTTATCTTGTTACTGATCGTCAACTAATGAGCTGCGATAGCCTGACAGAAGCGGTAGAACAGGCAATTTTAGGAGGCTGCACAATGATACAACTCCGAGAAAAAGAATTGTCCTCATTAGAATTTTACAATCAGGCTGTTGCCGTGAAACAGGTTACGGATAAATACCATATTCCCCTCATCATAAACGACAGAATAGATATTGCAATGGCTGTGCAGGCTGCGGGAGTACATATTGGACAGCATGATTTACCTGCGGCTGCCGTCCGCAAAGTAATAGGAGAAAATATGCTGTTGGGGGTATCTGCTTCTTCCATTGTAGAAGCAATACAGGCACAACAGGATGGTGCGGATTATTTGGGAGTTGGCGCAATGTTCCCTACTGGAACTAAAACCGACGCTGATTCTGTATCAATGGAAGAATTACAGAAAATCCGCGCAGCCGTTTCTTTGCCGATAGTTGTTATTGGCGGTATCAATAAGGGAAATGCAGGGCGTTTCAAGCCCATGGGAATTGACGGGCTGGCTGTTGTATCTGCCATCATAGCGCAGTCTGATATAAAAGCTGCTGCTGCGGAACTGAAAGATTTATTTTGCGGAAAGGAAAAGAAAAATGGATTTTAATGCGGCAATCTTTGATTTAGATGGAACAATTCTGGATTCAATGGATGTATGGGAGCATATAGATATTCAGTTTTTGAAAAAGAGAAATCTTCCCGTCCCGGAAAATTATGTAACTGAAATATGTGCAAGGAGTTTTGAGGAAGCCGCACAATATACCATTGATCTTTTTGGATTGCAGGAAACGGTAGAGGGAATTATTGAGGAATGGAATAATATGGCGGTCGAGGAATACAGTAACCATGTCGGTCTGCTGCCCCATGCCCTTGATTATCTTCTGCGCTTAAAAGAACATGGAATAAAACTTGCAGTTGCTACGGGGTTGCCGGAAAAGCTCTATATTCCATGCTTAAAGAACAATTCTATTTTAGAATTATTTGACGCTCTATGTTCAACAGATGAGGTTCAGCGGGGAAAAGAATATTCGGATGTCTTTGAATTGGCCGCAAGAAAATTAGGGGTTGCACCTGAACACTGTATTGTGTTTGATGATGTGCTTCCAGCAATTAAAAGCGCAAAGGCAGCCCGTATGTTAGCAGGCGGGATTTATGATAAGTATTCCGCAGATCAGCGTACAGAAATAGAAAGGATTGCGGATATTTACTTACTTGATTTTCGGCAAGCACCGATCCCACACAAAGAGGTATGAAAATGGAAAAATGGGATTTATATAATGCAAAACGGGAAAAGTCTGGAATAACAGTGTGCCGTGGAGAAATCATACCCAAAGGGCTGTATCATTTATCTGTGAGTGTATGGATCGTCAACCAGCAGGGGCAGTATCTTTTATCACAGCGGCATCCGAAAAAGCAATACCCTCTTTATTGGGAATGTACGGGTGGTTCTGTACTTTCCGGGGAAACCAGTTTACAAGGAGCAATCCGAGAGGTAAAAGAAGAATTAGGAATACTGCTTACTCCCGGAAGTGAAAAATTGATTTATCAGAGCAGACGGGAAAATGTGCAGGATTTTTACGATGTTTGGCTATTTCATAAGGATATAAAGATTGAAGAAATGCGTTTACAGGAAACAGAAGTTGTGGATGTTCAATGGGTAAATCCAGATAAGTTATTTGAGATGTTTCGCCTGAAACATCTGCACCCTCTAATTACCTATGTAGATCAGCTAATAGGCTGAAAAAGCGCCGGGCGCAGAGGTATCAAAGCCTCTGCATCTGGCGCTTCTTTTTTGTCATTTTTCCCGCATTTAGAACCCCGTTTTGCGGGGAACAGGATAACTTTATCCACCTGCCTGCCTGCCATGCGGAAAAACCCTTGATTTCCGTGGACTTTTAACGCCCTAAATGCGTAGACAGGAGGTATCTTTTCCGCTGGCGCTCAGCCTTTTAATTCCGTGTTGCACATGAGGCGGAAATCTTACTGCACCAGACAGCGAAGAATCATTTTGACGAACTGGGAATCAAAAAGCTCCCCTCTGTCAAATCTCTCCGAGAGGAATACACCGATCTTCTGGAACAAAAACGGAAAGCCTATTCTGCCTATAA
>NZ_QUGU01000007.1:0-196592 GCF_003479185.1 Blautia sp. AF17-9LB | reverse complement strand
CCGATCTTCTGGAACAAAAACGGAAAGCCTATTCTGCCTATAAGCAGGCCAAAAATGATATGAAAGAACTTCATAATGTTCGGGCCAATGTGGAATATCTATTAGAGATTTCTTCCCCACCACAACCGCAGCGCAGCACAGAAAAATCCCGTCAATAAGATTTGTCTGCTTTTGGTTTTCAGCGTTCCAACGGAACGCGCAGCCATTGCCACCGGCAATGATCTCAGGGGTTTGGGGATATGTCACCAACAAGCATTAGCAGGAATTCCGGAAACGGGATTTCTGCTAAATACGCAATCTTACGTAAGATTGCATTGCTTGCCAGTAGTTTTAAGAGTCTTTGGCAGAGAATCTGTTTACAGTTGCCGCATTGATAAACCTTTGATAACTGCCTATAATAGAGTTATTATTTTGAACTGCTATAACAGAGAAATGCAAAAAAATAAAATTTTTTGTCCGCTGTAACATTTCGCGGACATTTGGGGTTTACAATGGCCTTATCAAATATGGAGGTGATACAACTATGACATGGCCTTTTGAGAATGACACCAGCGCCATTGTAAAAAAATTAGCAGACCGAAGCATGAAAGCGGATAAAAGACGCAATGCGTTTATTATCATAACGATTGCTTTTGCAGTTAGTTTGATGATGGTATTAGCACTATATAATCTCGGAACAGACCGTGAAAATAGGCTTTATCTGCAAGGACGCTATCAGGGCAGCTTTATTAACAGTACCAGTACCGTCTTTGAAAAACTGGAACATAACAACCAGATTGAAGCAGTCGGCAAAGAGGCTGCAATGGGAACGAGCCGTATCAATGACTATACTTTGGATGTGTATTACAGAGATCAAAATGCACTTGAACTAAAAGGCGTTACTGACTTGCTGGGAAAAATGCCGGAGGCAGAAAATGAAATCATTGTGGAACAGTCCTATTTGGAGCATTTAGGGTTGCCGGTTCAACTGGATCAAACCGTTACACTGGATATGCCTTTTGGAAAAAATCAGACATATCATGTTTGCGGCATTATTCAAAGCAGTAATGCGTCCCGTATTTATCAAGTCATTGTATCGGATGGCTTATATAGCCGGTATGAAAAAGCAAACTGTTACGATCTTTTGGTTCGCGTGAAAAATACCGAAAATATGGACAGCGAAACTTTGAAACTGCTGATAAACGAAATTGCGGAACAAAGCGGTGTACCTGAACAGTATGTTATGTATAGCTCTACCTACTTTGGATTGGCAGAAGAAAAATCCACGCTGGAGCTATTGGTGATTATCGGAGCAAGCAGTTTAATTGTACTGGCCTGTTCTTTGGTTATTTACAGCCTGTTCTACATTTCTGTTATCGGGAAAACACATGAATATGGCAGACTGCGTGTGCTGGGGGCTACATCGGTTCAGATCAAGCGTATCGTGCGAAAAGAAAGTTTTTTGTTATCCTGTGCTGCAATTCCTATCGGTGTTGTATTGGGAAGTGTTTTGGGCTATTGTTTCGTCCCGGACGGCTGGCATTGGATGACTACACTGGAATGTGCCGTTGTGATTGCCCTTGTTACAGAAATTGCCTTGAAAATTGCTGTCCATACCCCTGTAAAGAAAGCCTCTATGGTATCGCCTATTGAGGCGCTGCGAATCAATACGACTGATACACCGGCGACAGAAAAAACGCGGATCGAACATCGAAAAATTACGCCATCTTCGCTTGCCCGAATGAGCTTTGCCCGGAACAAGAAAAAAGCTATACTAACCGTATTGTCTTTGGGATTTGCCGGAGTTTTACTGATGTGTGCCGCCACCTACCTTAATTCAACTGATGTAGAAAGCATGGCAAAACAGCAATTTGCAAATGGCGACATTGTACTTTCCCTTGATCCCGCCAACACAAATGCGGAAGATCGCCCCGCCGGGATCAATGCACTTCAAACGAAAAATCCATTGGATGAAGTTTTGGAAGAAACGATTTCAGATATGGATGGCGTAAAGAATATTGAATTTATACAGGGCTGTGTTTCAAATATGGAATTTCCCACTCCTTTCAAGGATGGTAACAGCCATTTCTTTACCCAAATTGGAATCCCCGAAAATCAGTACGAGGCCTTTTCACAAGGACTAATTGAGGGAACCGCAGACCGCCAGAAACTTATCAACGGAAAAGGAGTTATTGTAGATAATTCCGCCAAGCTGTTAAGCGACTATTATAATTACACTCCTCAAATTGGCGATATAGTCAAAGTGGAAACAGCGGATGGACAATGGGAAGAATTTACTGTAATGGGGATTGGGAAAGCTCCTAATCTCGGTGGGGATTCAGCTTCTTTCTATTTTCCGCAGGAACTCTTACCTATGATGAAAGAAAATGTTTCCAACTTCAACATAACCTGCATTGTAGATGTGGAAAGAGATCAGCTTACAGAAGTTGAGAATAAGATTTTCCAGTTGGCGGAAAATCGTGGAGGTATAGAAGTTTTCAGTATCAGCGATATTATTACTTATCTGCAAGAGGAAATGGATAACATAAAAATGCCGTTATACGGATTGGTATTTTTCATTGCTGTTTTTGGACTAATCAGCCTTATCAACACGCTAATGACAAACATTATATCAAGACAGCAGGAATTTGGTATTTTACAGTCTGTGGGATTGAGCAGTAAGCAATTCTCCAAAATGCTGCAAACAGAATGTTTCTATTATGTTTCTGGTACGGCTATTTTAACTTTAACGATTGGAACTTTAACAGGATTTGTACTTTGCAAAGTTTTCAATCAGGTTGGGACATTCGGGACATTGACTTATCATTTTCCAGTTTTAGAAATAAGCATATGTTTTGTAGCGCTTTTCTTCATACTGGCCGCTTACTCCGTTTTCTCTGTACGATATAGCAAAAGACATCCTGTGATCGAGCGCATTAAAACAATGGAGTAAATTTTCCTTTATCAGAAAATTGTGTTTTCTGCAACAAAGGACATTTGCCTGTTATACTATCTACAAGAAGCAAAGGAAGTGAGGATATGAAGCAGATTTTAATTGTCGAGGACGACAGTTTTTTGAATAAGATGGTGGCCTATAACCTGACCGCAGACGGCTACGGCGTGACTTCTGCCCTAAACGCCAGAACCGCAGCCGAAGCCATACGCCAGCGGGAATTTGACTTAGTGCTGCTGGACATCAACCTGCCGGACGGCAACGGTTTTGAGCTGTGCAAACTGATAAAGCCCCAGCACCCGGACACCATTGTGATTTTCCTGACCGCTAACGATCAGGAGAGCGACCAGATACGGGGCTATGAGGTGGGCGCGGTGGACTACATCACAAAGCCCTTTGTGATCGGGGCCTTGCAGCGAAAAATCAAAGCCATGTTCGCCATGCTGGAACACCACAAACCGGCCAAGGACATTTACGACGACGGGCGGCTGTTTCTGGACTTCTCGGAGCAGACGGCTTCCTTAAACGGCAAGCCCCTGACCCTATCCCCGATGGAGTACAAAATGCTGAACCTGTTCCGTAAAAATCCCCGGCAAGTGCTGACCCGTGGGCAGCTTTTGGAAAAGCTGTGGGATATAGACGAGAAGTTTGTGGACGAACACACCCTGACAACCTCCATCAGCCGGATTCGGAGTAAGATCGAATCCGACGGCGGCGCGCCCTACATCAAAACTGTTTACGGCATGGGCTATCAATGGACGGGAGGCGAGGCAAAATGAAGTTGCAAAACCTCTCGGTAAAGCGGCTGTTTGGCCGGGTAGCAATGGGGCTTGTCCTTTCCATGTCCGGGATTACCATAGTCCTGTTTTTTGTGACAAAACAGACGGCGGTGCTGCTGACAGGCGGGGCGCTGCTGCTGTGCGCCCTTGTGGGGATTTTCGTACTGACGCAGGCGTTTGGAAAGCGGCTGTCGCAGTTTACCGCTGACCTGTGCCAGACCTTAGACCACATGATCGCCGGGAATGAAGCGCCCCAGCGCCCAGAGGACAGCGAAACCCAGCTTGCCAGAATTGGGCACCGTCTGGCAAGGCTCTACCAGATCATGCAGGAGAACCGCCGCCGGGTGGACGAGGAACGGCAGGAGTTACAGACCCTTGTATCGGATATTTCCCATCAGGTGAAAACGCCGGTAAGCAATCTGAAAATGGCGACGGACACGCTGCTGGAAAAGCCCATGACCGAGGCGGAGCGCACCGACTTTATCCGGGGAATCCGCAGCCAGACGGATAAGCTGGACTTTCTCTTTCAGGCCCTTGTGAAAACCTCCCGTCTGGAAACGGGCGTGATCCAGTTGGATAAGAAACCGGGCCGCCTCTTTGATACCGTGGCACAGGCCATGAGTGGAATTGTGTATGCAGCAGAGAAAAAGGAAATCGTCGTGTCCGTGGACTGCCCGGAGGATTTGACCGTTTTCCATGACAGCAAGTGGACATCCGAAGCCCTTTTTAACCTGCTGGACAATGCGGTGAAGTACACCCCGGCAGGCGGGAAAATCGCTGTGTCGGTGGTGCTGTGGGAAATGTATGTGGAAATCAAAGTAGCCGACACCGGCAAGGGCATTTCCGAAAGCAATCAGGCCGCCATCTTCCGGCGCTTCTATCGTGAGGAAGAAGTACACGAACAGCAGGGCGTGGGCATTGGCCTGTATCTGGCCCGCGAGATCGTAACACGGCAGGGCGGCTATATCAAAGTGGTTTCGGAGCCGGGCAAGGGTTCGGAATTTTCCATTATGTTGCCGACTAAATAAAGCACACTTATAACAGGAGAAAACACCATGAAAAAAATCAATTTTTGCAAAGCAACAACAATCATCTTAATAATCAATGTTATTTTATCTATTGTTTTATTTTTCGTTGTTCCTGATAAAATAGCAATTCAATGGGTAGGTACATCCCCCAGCAATGCAGTAGATTCTTACTATGTATTTTTGGTGCCGGTATTGTCAGTGCTTTTTGCTTTTACGGGAAAACCTATTTTTACAATGTTCCTGTTTAGATTGTGGAATAGAACTAACGAGCATTTAGTGACATACTTAAATTTGTGTCTGCAAGTTGTATTTCTTACTTGTGAAATCTATATCGGATTATATAACCTATGTAATTTTAATGTTGCCATTAGTATAATTCTCATTGTGGAACTTATGATAGATGTGGTGATTGGATTGAAATTATTTCACAATCAATCTATCTAAAAGATTGTGTAGTATGATTCGGCGGACGACCATTTCCGGCTGTCCGCCGTGAATTTTTTTGAAATGTCCGAGCGTTGTAACATTTCACCCCGATTTTCAATGAAATTTTTTGGCCGCTGTAACATTTCGCGGACATTTGGGTTTTACAATACCCTTATCAACAAAAGTGAGGAGGCGACGCAATGGAACTGACCCCGACATTGATTTTGAATCTGGCGCTGCTGATCGTCCCGCCCGTTGCCCTTGTGCTGGTGTTCCGGCAATGGCTGGTCCGGCACATCCGCTGCACGGTTGCCTTGACTGCTCTCTGTGATGTTCTCCTATTTTGGGATGAACTGTTCTACTATGAGAGCTTCGGCCTGTTCGCTGTGCTGATTCTGGTGCAGTTGGCGGCCACCGGCGCAGCAGCGTTCCGCATTTACAACAAACAAAAAAAGGATTGAATTTTATGAGCATTTTACAGACTATCGACCTGAAAAAGTATTACGGCACAGAGCCGAACATCACCCGCGCCCTTGACGGCGTGAACTTCTCCGTAAATGACGGCGAATTTGTGGCCGTTGTGGGAACCTCCGGCAGCGGCAAGTCTACCCTGCTTCACATGATGGGCGGGCTGGACACCCCTACTTCCGGCAATGTGATTGTCCGGGACAAAGAACTGTCGAAGATGAACGACGAACAGCTCACCATCTTTCGCCGCCGCAACATCGGCTTTATCTTCCAGAACTATAACCTTGTTCCCATCCTGAATGTGTATGAGAACATCGTCCTGCCGGTGGAGCTGGACGGGGACACGGTGGATCAGAAGTTTTTGGACGAGATCGTTCACCTGCTGGGGCTGGAAGATAAACTGAAAAATATGCCGAACAATCTTTCCGGCGGACAGCAGCAGCGTGTGGCTATCGCCCGCGCCTTGATTACCAAACCGGCTATCGTGCTGGCCGACGAGCCGACCGGCAACCTTGACAGCAAGACCAGCGCCGAGGTGCTGGGGCTTATCAAGCGCACCAGTGCGGAGTTCCGGCAAACTGTTGTGATGATTACGCACAATGACGACATTGCCCGCCTTGCAGATCGGATTGTCCGCATTGAGGACGGAAAGATTGTGGAGTAAGGAGGTGGCAGGCTATGACATGGCCTTTTGAAAATGATACCAACGGCATAGTAAAGCGCATATCAAACCGCAGTATATCGGCAAATCGAAAAAGAAATATCTTTATTATTTTGACGATTGCACTTGCCAGCGCATTGCTATCTGCTATTGTCCTCTATGGCTTTGGGGTTATGCAGGAAACGCAGAACCGCAACCAAAAAACAGCGCAGATTATGTATCATGCGATTTCTGAACAACAGGGACAGGAACTATACAAGCAAGAAGAAATTGCGTGGGTTGGGGAATTTTTTAACGCATTTTCTGAACAGGTAAACCATTCAACCGTGAATTTTACTTATGCAAATGCAGATATGCTAAAATCCCAAAGTATGCCCTATTCGGGAGATTTACCAGCTTCGGAGAATGAAATTGTAGTGCAAGAATCCTTTTTGGATAGTTTGGGCTATTCAAATGAATTGGGACAGACAATTCAAATCCCCTTTTCTGACGGCACTACCCATGATTTCAAATTGACGGGAATCTTAGATGTGAAAACCGGCGATATTGGGCGCTATACAGCCATTATATCGAAAGAATTAGTAAGACAGCAGTATGGCGACGAGGGCATGATTGATTATTACATTGGGCTGAAAGGCGCTCAAAATATGAGCGAGGAAGAAGCCACCAACTATGCAAACACTCTGGCGCAGCAATTAAAAATTTCCGATGATAATGTGATTGTCCGTTCCACATATTTTAACTTAAAGGACGAAAATCACGGAAGCGATATGCTGTTCTATTTCTTGATTGGTTTTGTAACTTTCATTGGTTCCGGCATTGTGATCTATTCGATTTTTTATATTTCAGTAGCAAGCAGTATCCGTAACTATGGACAGCTTCGCACAATCGGAACTACAAAACGACAGATCAAAAAGATGGTTTACCGCGAGGGGAAATTACTTGCTGCCATTGCTATCCCAATTGGTCTGGTTATTGGAAATGTGATTGGGTACTTTCTGGTTCCTGCCGGTTGGTACTGGCTGACCACTTTATGTGTGACGGCCGGGGTTGGCCTTTTTGCATTTATTATTGTGATGATTGCCATTCATACTCCTGTAAAAAGAGCTGCGGCAGTATCTCCGCTGGAAGCATTGCGATATTCCGATTATCAGGGGAAAATGAAAGAAAGTTCCGTGCTGCACCGTAAAATAACGCCTGCTTCACTTGCTAAAATGAATCTGTCCAGACAAAAGGCAAAGTCCACTTTAACAATACTTTCTCTTTCACTCGGCGGAGTATTGGTTGTATTGATTTCGACAATGTTAGTTTCCTATGATGGCGTTGCAGAGGCAAGAGGCAGGGCGTTCCCTGTCGGTGAATTTAACATTCAGCTCAACGCAAATCAATCGTGGGACACTGCTGGTATTTCTTTGTCTGGATTGCAGCAAAAGAATTCTCTAAATGCCGATTTTGTAAATGCAGTAGAATCTATTGATGGCGTTACAGGAATCAAGCACTGGTATTACACGGACGCAGAATATCGTGTAAATGGTAATTCTGGAAAATGGATTCAGGGCTTTTGCCGAGATGAACAGCAGAATTTGGAGAAAGAGCGAATTGCGGGAACGACTGATTATGATGAACTGGTGGCAGGAAATGGAATTGTCTTGCTTCAAGAGCGTGCCGATCTCTATGATATTGAGGCTGCGTTGGGTGATACCGTCGAAGTGGACTATAAAACCGAATCCGGCCAAATTTGCACAAAGACCTATACCGTCATGGGCATTGTAAACGAATATTCTTACTCCGGCTTCTCAAAATGCTTTGCGCTTCCGGAGCAGTTTATGAATGAAGCGACCGGGATAGATTGCACAGGTACGATTTCTGTAATTACCGATATGGAAAAATTTGATACAGTTGAAGCTGCATTAAATCAACTGATAGACGGAAATAGCGATTTGGTTATGGAAACCATAAAAGAAAGTATCACTTATTATAGCGGACTTCAACAACTTTCCATCGGGGTATTGTTGATCGTGGCTGTTATTGTTGTGTGCTTTTCTTTAATCAACCTTGTCAATACGACAATCACAAACTTCTTATCCCGTAGGCAGGAAATTGGAATGTTACAGGCGATTGGTTTGAGTAAAAAGCAGCTTATCAAAATGCTGTGCTATGAGGGGTTGATGTATTCAGTTTTTGCTACGCTGGTAACATTGGTTTTGGGGACTGGACTGGGCTTCCTATCCGTACAGGTAGTTGTGAAAACGATGAATCCATACTTTTACTATTCATTTCCGTGGCTGATCGTATTGATATATTTAGCAATCCTGCTGATTGTGCAATTCACCTTGATTTCTTACACAACTGGAAATCTGAAAAAACAATCTCTTGTTGAGCAAATCAGGACGATGGAATAGCCGTATGGGATCGGCGGGGCGGCGTGTGCTGCCCCGCTTTTTTCGCCATTTCTCAAAAAAATTTTTGAAATGTCCGAGCGTTGTAACAATTCAGCCTGTTTTTCTGTCGAAATCAAAGGCACCTCGGACATTTGTGTAACATTTGTAGTTTATGCTTGTGGTAAATCAATATTGGGGGTGAGGACACATGAAAAAGATACTGCTGATCGACGACAGCGACACCTATACATGGTGTCTGAAAATATACTTACAGCACCGGGGCTACCCGGTGAAAACGGCTTGTACGCTGAAAGAAGCGCGGGCCGCCATCCAAGAGGAAATGCCGCTGGTGGTCTGCTGTGATCTCGACCTGCCGGATGGTTCTGGCATGGACTTTCTGGACGAGGTGCGGGCCGCAGACAAGGAGCTGCCTTTTGTTCTGGCGTCCTGCCATGACAAGGACGACTACGAACAGGAGGCTATGCGCCGGGGCGCGACGCTGTGCATGGACAAAATGAAAGGACTGCTACTACAAGATAAGCTGGTGGAATACGCCTACCGGCAGTTATCCGGCGAAAAGGCCCCGACTTTTCACAAGCTGCTCTTTGTCTATGCAGAAGATACCAGCGCCGAAGTGCTGCGGGCTGCTATGCTACAAAAGGGCTTTGACCTGATTCTGGTTTCCTCGATTTGGGAAGCCAAGCGCCGGATTTTTGAGGATAAGGAAATAGAACTGATCTTGTGCGATCTGGAACTGCCGGACGGCACAGCAATGGAGCTGTTTCATACGCTACGGCGGGTGGCGGGGATGTTCCAAATGAAGAATCCCCATGTCCGGCTTCTGCCGTTCTTTATCCTCACCGAGAACAACGACCCTGCCACGGAATATGAATACCGGCATGAGGGCGTGAACGACTATATCACCGCCCCGGTCAATATCCCGGAGCTGATCCGGCGGGTTCTGTTCTTTGTGGAATGAGATCGTTACACATATAAAAATATGTCTTTGTAGTGGACAGGATAGACGCTTTTTTATGAGAAATTGGTCAGGACAGTAAATTTATTGTCCCGACCAATTTTTGCTATTATGAACTTTTCTTAAACTATATTGCTTTTTGAAAAATTTCGTGTTATACTGTTATACATAACAGCACAACAGTTAAAACACACGGAGGATGCAGCAATGAAACTGATTATTTCAAATGTATCTGGCGTCCCCATATACGAGCAGATTAAACAGCAGATCAAGGCGGCTATTTTATCTGGCGAGCTTCAAGCCGAAGAAACTTTGCCCTCCCTTAGAACACTTGCCAAAGACTTAAAGATCAGCGTCTTAACAGTGACAAAGGCATACACAGAATTAGAGCAAGAGGGCTTTGTTAAAAATGTGCAGGGGCGTGGATGTTTCGTAATGGGGTCTGGTTCAGAACTGATTAAGGAGCAGCTTATTTGCAAAGTAGAAAACAATCTCACCGAAGCAATAAAAGCTGCAAGAATGGCAAATCTATCCACAGAGGAATTACATCGCCTTTTGGACATTTTAACGGAGGTAAAAACAGATGACTAATTATTTAGAGGTAACGAATCTTTCAAAATCTTTTGATTCTTTTCAACTTCACAATATCAGCTTTACTTTGCCAAAGGGATATATTATGGGCTTGATCGGCCCGAATGGTTCTGGCAAAACAACGACAATCAAACTGATTTTGAATATGCTCAAGCGCACCGGCGGCACAGTCAAAGTGATGGGGCTGGATAATATCGCAGAAGAACAAAAAGTAAAATCAGAGCTTGGCGTTGTTTTCGATACAAATTATTTCAGTGATGATTGGAAAGTGTCGCAGGTTGAAAAGTCTATTTCGGTATTTTATCCAAATTGGGACAGCCAGAAATTTGCGGATATGTTACGGAAATTTCACATTGCACCAACCCAAAAGGTAAAAGAACTTTCCAAAGGTATGCAGATGAAGTTAATGCTTGCCTGTGCGTTTTCATACGACGCAAAACTGCTGATCCTTGACGAACCGACCAGTGGACTTGACCCGGTTTCCAGAGATGAACTTTTGAAAATTCTTTCGGAGTATATTGAAGATGGCGAACATAGTGTTTTGTTCTCCACCCATATCACAGGCGATTTGGAGCGTGCAGCCGATTATATTACCTACATCAGTTATGGCGAGTTGTTCTTTACTGGCAGCAAAGATGATTTTGTAGATATGTTCCGCATTGTAAAAGGTGGAATTGAGGAACTGTCCGATGATCTGAAAAATAAGGCGGCTGGTATTCGTACATTCCCTACGGGATTTGAGGCGCTGATGAAAACCGAAAATATTAGCGGTTTCCCTAACCTGACCGTTGAGCCTGCCACTATTGATGAAATTGTAGTGTTTACAAGCAAGAAAGGTGACGATTATGAGTAATATTTTGAAATCCACAAAATTAGATATTGCATTGGTAAAACCATATTTTAAGACGATTTGCTTTACCCTGCTTCTGCCGATTGTGTTTGCCGCAATCAACCGTTCTTTGCTGACAGGGGTATCATTTGCCATGTGCTTTATTGCTATGACGACGGGATATACCTTTTCCATCACAGAAAAAAACAGCATGGATCGGCTGTTTGGTATTTTACCTGTTCGGAAAAGCGAGCTTGTGATCGGACGCTATGTTTTCGTCCTTGCAATGGGGCTTCTTTCCTTGATTATTTCTTTGATTGCACAGCCGCTTGTCTTGAAAGTGCTGGGTGAAACAGTTGGCGTATTTGACATTGTAACTGCCGCTATTGCAGGAGTATTCTTATTTGCACTCTATACCGTGTTCCAGATTCCGGGATATTACAAGTACGGTTCAATCAAAGGACGGGTATTTATGTATATTCCAGTGGCCGGTTTTTTGGTGACTTTACTTCTTCTCTCTAAAATGCCAGCCATCGGGAAATCAATTATTTCAGTCGTTGAATCTTCTCCGATACTTCTCGTTTTCCTTGCGGTTTTTGCTATTGTCGTGATGTATGCGGTTTCGATCTTCTTGTCCATTCGGATTATGAAGAACAAAGAAATGTGAGGTGATTGTATGGATTTCACAATTTTGGCAGTTGTGCTTTTGCTTGGTGTTGGCGTTCCTATCCGTAATAAACTCATACGGAAATATCGGGATAAGAAAAAGAATGATCGCAATTCGGAGTGAACAATATGGAGAAAACAGAGTTCATCCGCTGCCCAGTCTGCGGGAATAAAACACGCGACAAAATTCGGGAAGATACCGTACTTAAAAATTTTCCTCTCTTTTGTCCAAAATGTAAAAGTGAATGTCTAATCGACATTGAACAATTAGACTTACGATTAGCATTATGGGAATACCGTCGTTACTAATGACAGTATTCTGTTTGCTTTATGAGAAAATGCTCAATGCTGGAATGGGCAATAAATTTGAATTTGACAAGGAGATAATAATGATACCAATTTCTGATATTCTCATCCGCTCAATTAGTGGGTATGTGTTTATGGTTCCAGTCTTCGTACTGTATTTCTTGTGGCTCAAAAAATTGGGGAGAACACAAAGTTTTCTCCATACCGCTGCAGTGTTTGTTTTTGGTTATTATTTATTCGGACTTTTGACCGTCACAGGCATCGGCTTTACAAGCACAATGACCTTTCGCCCGAACATTTCTTGGACTCCATTTATCGGTATGATAACTGGGCCAATTGATACCATTCTGAATATTATTCTGTTTGTCCCGTTGGGATTTTTCCTGCCGCTGCTGTACAAGAAATATCATCACATGAAGACGGTTGCATTGACTGGCTTTCTGTTTTCTTTGGCTGTTGAAATTGTCCAGATGTTTGGCTGGGGTTCTTCCGACATCAATGACTTGATGACAAATACCGCTGGAGCCTGTATTGGATTTTTAGTTTATTGTCTGCTGTCAAGAATCTTGCCTGCCAATCTGAAAAAGCAACTTCAATCCAGCCGTGTCAATGCTGTGGCTGAAGTACTTCTCTTTGCTATTTGCACATTTGCCATTATGGTCACGGCTCAGACTTGGTTTGTCCATGATGTGCTGAATGTTCCATAAATTGTATCGGAAACAATCGGTCTCAGATATAAAAAAATAGTGTCTTCTGTTTGACACACCTGCAGACCGATTTTTCCGTATTGAACTTAGTCGCGTCAACGAAGCCACTACCTATGGAATTTCAATCTTTTCCTTCCTGTT
Organism: Blautia sp. AF17-9LB; assembly: GCF_003479185.1. Taxonomy (NCBI): domain Bacteria; kingdom Bacillati; phylum Bacillota; class Clostridia; order Lachnospirales; family Lachnospiraceae; genus Blautia; species Blautia sp. AF17-9LB. The sequence goes on along the minus strand of NZ_QUGU01000007.1, from coordinate 183,701 downwards.
ATGCTTGGACAGATTGAATAATTCTCTTTGTGTTATATCTATTATTTTTAGGTAATAGTCCACAACGGCTTCTAACATGAAGGTACAAAAAATAAAAGTTGATCCTCAATCAACCCTATTATTGTACTCTTCAATTCATACTTTTCGATCTCAATGGTAGTATGGTTAGATAGACATCTGTTGCCGCTATCCCTTGGTAAGTTACCCGTTCAGCTTACCTACAAATTTAGAATACAATAAATGGCATCATTTGAACAGACTATATTTTTGGGATGAACTGTTCTACTATGAGAGCTTCGGTCTGTTTGCTGTGCTGATTCTGGTACAGTTGGCGGCCACCGGCGCAGCAGCGTTCCGCTTTTACTACAAACAAAGAAAAGGCTGAATAGAAAATAGGTATCATCAATCAAAAATATCATTGGAGGTATAACTTATGGAAAAAGAAACAATGGGAACTGTAATTTCAGTTATAAAACAATGGTGGTTAAAAGTGAATCGTAAACCTGCCCGCGTTCATGCGATGGATGGCGCAGCCTTTCCGCATACTATCAAGGTCAAATATACGATAGACGGCAAAGATTACATCTGCCGAAAATGGATTGGCGCAGGAAACAAAGTCCCTGACAAGGGAACAACGATTAAAGTTATCTATTGTGAAGATAAGCCATCGAAAGCAAGAATTGAACTCTAATCAATAAATTTATTAAAATACGGAGGTGATGATGTGATGGGACATTAGCTGTTTTTGATATAGAAGAATCCGGCAAGCAGATCGGAGAAAAGTTATTTCTGCTTCTTAACGAGGAACAAAAGAATGCTCTAATGCAATATATTTTGGAACAAGGAGCCTGTCATGGAACGGTATTCAATTCCTGTCACACTTCCTTCGCAGCAAAGAAAAATCCTCTAACAGAAATACAGGAAGGCGAGCTTTATCTATGCCTGGAACACCGCACTGTCAGGGTTAGGGAACGGATGATCAACCTGACAAGTAAGGAGTTTGATATACTGGCATTGCTCATTGCCAATCCCAAACGTGTTTTTACTTACGAACTGATTACCGATTTGGTTTGGAAAGAGGATTGTGATTTCTATTCGAGAAAAGCGATTCATAATCATATAAGTAAGCTGCGTAAGAAGTTGCGCTTTGAACCGGATCTTCCAAACTATATTGAGAGTGTCGCCGGGATCGGCTATAAATTTGAACATCTATAACATGAGCCCACAAGGTGTTGTTTCCCCTTGTGGGCTTGCTTTTTGCAGCATATATTCTAAGAGCGGAATATGTAGAAAATTGCGAATATAAAGAGTAAAAAGCGAATATCTGCGGACTGATAAAGGAAACATAACCGATATAATTTTCTCCCAAGGAGGTATCAAGCAGCCGATTCAGGTTCCTCCTTGATGGGAGGAAATGCCTATGCGTCTATGCAACACAGATCTGCAGATAAACTGCTTTACATTCAGTCACCTATACGTCGTAGTCCAGCTCGTATGGATTGCGGCGTTTTTGGTTTCGACAAAGTTTGAGCATTTTCGCTGTCAACCTCCCGGAAAAATTTCATACTGCTGCTTTGGCGCGCCTGTTCTTTGTACGGGCGCGCTTTTTTGTACCCTTTTTTTAATCAGAAAGAGACTTAGACCTTATCGCTGCCGCAGCCCACCCTCTGATTTCGATTTTTGCCATCAACTCAAACATCGAAATTGGAGGAAATTACTATGAAGAAAATCAATCTTCGGGATTATTACCCGTATTATACACAGGACATGATCGTTGAGGTGCCGGATGAAGTTGCTTTGTTGCTTCGGGAATATATGTTGTTGGAAGAAGCCTATCGGATTCGTACATACCGCTATAAAGCATTTTACTCTCTGGATCGAGACGAAGGTATTGAGCGTGAGATATTGCAAAAGCCTCTTAACCCGGCAGAAATTTGGGAACAGCGCCAAATGACGGAGTTGATTTATAAAGGTCTTTCCAAACTTCCGGTAAAGCAGCGCCAACGAATCTATGCACACTTTTTTCTTGGCATGAGCAAAGCAGATATTGCCAAAGCGGAAGGAACACACAAAAGCCGGATCACCCGTTCTATCGAAGCCGGATTGCGTAGTCTGGAAAAATATTTCAAAGAAATTTTATAACAGACGGCAACTTTGCCCCTAAAAATGTACTGAATAGTAGAGGGACATATTCGGCGGGACAAGCTGGACGGGTGTGGTAAGGAAGCATATACATCCTCCCACCCCAACTGCAATATCAATTTGTCTGCCATGCCCCTTGCTTGTTCCTTGACAACCGAATATACGCTGTTACAGGTACTTCATTCTGTGTTCCGAGCGGCAGATGGGGCGGCGCGGTGACAGGCGGCCTAAGGAGGTGATGGATCCAGGCTGTCCGAGCGATAAACGCAACCTACGAAACCGGCTGTGGCAGGCCGGACGCGATAACGACGCAGATCATAATGGTACTTCTTCACAGCTTCCTAAAGACTTGGGGAGAGTTCCTGCGGCGTTTGCTTGCTCTGGCAAAGCGGCGGCGTATGCGGGACTATGATGCGGTGACGCTACCCGCAGCCTGTAACAGCCCCGTCCTTATTACAGAAGGACTTGCCGGGGTGCGTGGCAAATACGGCAGTAAAATCGAAATCAGATATAATGGGCCGGATTTATGTGTGTAATAACCATAGATCCGACCTATTCATGTGGTTTTGATAACACAGTTTTCAGAAGGGAGTTGATACTATGGAATTGAATACCATTGTCAGTGAAGTGGGTACACTGGTAGACATTCGGGATGTCTCTGTCAACAAAGAACTTTCCCGTGATGAACGGATTGCAGAATTCGTTCAGCAAATCAAAAATCCATACCATTTTAAGTGTGGGCGTTTTACTGTACAGGCCAGCTTTTCTGCTGAAGGTGCTACCCTGGAAGAATGTATCAAGGGTATTTTGCGATAGGTGCAATTTTAAGAAAGGGGCTGACTTTTCCGTAAAAGCATGGTAGAATAAGAATCGGAAAAGGAATTGAATATGGCATAACCACACTTCTTGAATTGCGGGGATTTTTCTGTGCAACGAAAGGAGTGTTTTTTTATGCAGGTTTACAAAGCGATTAAGTACATCCGTCTTTCTTATACGGATGATAAAACAGTAGAAAGTGACAGCGTTGCTAACCAGCGGCGCCTGATCGATGACTACATAGCCCGACACCCGGAAATTGAGGTTGTGGCAGAAAAAATTGACGATGGTTATAGTGGTGTTTTGTTTGATCGCCCGGCATTTCAGGAAATGATGCGGATGATCGAACAAGGCGAAGCTAACTGCGTGATTGTCAAAGACCTCTCCCGCTTAGGTCGTGAGTACATAGAAACAGGCCGTTATATGCGCAGGGTATTTCCAGCCTATGGAGTGCGTTTTATCGCAATTAACGATAATGTGGACACGGAAAATGACGCTGCCGATGATCTCACGGTTTCTGTCAAAAACATTATGAATGAGGCTTACTGTCGGGATATTTCCGTTAAGACACGGAGCGCCCTGGAAGTAAAACGGCGCAGCGGGGATTTTGTAGGTGCTTTTACCATTTATGGTTATGTGAAAGTCGGCGATAAACACAAGAGCTTGGAAGTAGACGAATATGCTGCTAATGTTGTGAGGGATATTTTCAGAAAACGGCTGGAGGGATTCAGCGCTTCCCATATAGCGGATGAACTGAACCGATTAGGAATTCTTTCGCCTTTAGCGTATAAGCGCAATCACGGAATGCCTCATGCAAAAGGTGGCTATACAGACCGAAAGGATTGCAAATGGTCTGCAACTACAATCATCCGCATTTTGCAGGATGAAACTTACACCGGAACACTGGTCCAGGGCAAACAGACAACGCCCCATTTCAAATTAAAAGAGCGTGAGGACAAACCTTCTTCGGAATGGATTCGTGTGGAGGGAACCCATGAAGCGATCATACAAAAGCACGATTTTGATCTGGTGCAACGGCTCCGCAGGATTGACACAAGGACTTCTCCCAAATCGGATAAGGTTTACCTGTTTTCCGGTATTTTGATCTGCGGATGCTGTGGCTGCCGTATGACCCGCAAGACGAACCGCTATAAAGACAAAGAGTATCACTATTATTACTGCCCGACCGGCAAAAAGAATGGCTGCACATCGTCGGTCATGCTGAAAGAGTCGGATCTGATTGAATGTGTGCAGGACAGTTTGAAAGGACATATTGAAAATGTTGCTTCTCTGGATGCCCTGCTGTCCAGTATCAGTCAGGAACGGATCAACCGGGAATTGGCGCAGGAATATGCCGCACAGATCAGAGTAAATGAAAAGCGTGTGGCACAGACCGAGGGCTTTAAGGCAAAACTCTATGAAAATCTGGTGAGTGGAATTCTGACAAAGGAAGAATTTCTCTCTTATAAGCGAAAATACAATGCAGATATTGAACTGTTCCAAAAGGCAATCGCTGAATGGAACGATAAACTTACAGATGTATTGGAAAACCGAAGCGAACGAAACCGTTGGATCAACCATTTTATGAAATTTTCTACTATGGAGGATATTGACCGCCGGGCAGTCATGCAGCTTATCCGAAGCATACGGGTAATGGGTAAAGATGAACTGCATATTGAATTTAATTACCAGGATGAATATCAGAAAGCAATCTCTTTGGCTGAACAGATTGCTACAAAAAATGAAGAAAGGATGGTGAGCTAAATGGCAAGAAAAAGCAGAAAACAGACGGCAGCTCCTATGCCGGCACCATCTTTGTATGTACATGTGGCTCTGTATATCCGTCTTTCTGTGGAGGATAACAAAAAGCGGGGTTGCTCAGTAGAAAACCAAAAACTGGTACTGAATGACTTTCTTTCGGATAAACCGGACTTCGTTGTGTATGATACTTATATCGACAACGGAGCGACAGGGACAAATTTTCACCGCCCTGGATTTCAGCAAATGCTATCTGATATTGAAGCAGGCCACATTAACTGTGTGATTGTTAAGGATCTTTCCCGATTAGGGCGAAATTCTATTGACACAGGTTATTATATCGAACAGTATTTCCATGCTCATAATGTTCGCTTCATTGCTGTTACGGATCAGTTTGACACAGCGGATTCCGGAAATCTTCATGGTGGTATCATGCTGCCTTTGAAAAATATGATCAATGAAGCCTATGCTCTGGACATTGGACGAAAAATCAAAGCACAGGCGCGGCAGGCTATGAAAGATGGCGACTATATTGGTGCACGGGCGCCTTACGGTTACAGGAAAGACCCGGATAATTGCCATAAACTTCTGATTGATGAAAATACTGCCCCTGTGGTAAAACAGATTTTTGAATGGGCACATGAGCATGTGGCACTGAACCGGATTGTCCGCAATCTAAATGAGATGGGAATTCCGGCACCGAGCCATTATAAAAAGACCACTGGCGAGATTACCAGTCCGGGACTGATCGGAAGTGGCAAATGGCAGACCCGCACAGTGATGAAAATCTTAGAAAGCGAAGTTTATACAGGCGATCTGGTGCAAGGAAAAACAAAGATTGTAGATCATCAGCAGGTCAAGGCTGGAGAAGATAATCTGATTATTGCAAAATGCACCCATGAACCGATCATCAGCCATGAGTTGTTTAATGCAGTTCAGGAATACAGAAAACAGATCTGTGAAGAAAGCAAAGCAACTCCAAAACGTCCCTACACACCAAACATTTTCAAAGGTAAAGTGTTCTGTGCTGATTGTGGCAGAAGCCTTCACAGGCAACGCGCCGAGCGCCGGAAAGGACCCGACACTTACTGGTTCCACTGCCTTACAAACAGCCGGGTAGAAAAAGATAGCTGCAAAGGTGCGATGATACAAGAGAAAGAACTGATTTCTACTGTTACGGCTATTCTTGAAAAAGAGCTGACAGTTGCGCTGGGAATGTCGCTGCCACTCTTTCAGTTGGAGACAAGACAAAAACAGGAAAAAGATAAGCTGAAAATTCAGATGTCGGCCAAACGGCAGGAAATTGAAAAAACACGCCGGCTGATCCGTGGCCTATATGAAAATTTTGTGCAGGGTATTTTGACAAATGACGAATACTTTGAATTGAAAGCGGATTATGAACATGCTATCAATGCTCTGTCTGGTGAGATTGAAGTATTTGAAAAATCTATGGACTCTCTGGACAACCAGCTTGCCAGATACCGTGCAATGGAAAAGGATGCAAAAACACTGGCACAGGATCACGTACTGACTGTAGAACTGATCGAACGGCTCATTGAACGAATTGAGATAGACCACGAGCGGAATATTCATGTGACCTTCCGTTTCAAAAATGAATTTCAGGGAAAGGCGGTGGAACCGTGCGCAACTATGTGATTGCCCTTTATATCCGTCTTTCTGTGGAAGATTTCAAAACTGAAAGTTTGAGCATACCAAATCAAAAACTGATTCTTCGTGAAAAAGCTATGTCTCTGCCGGAATGGGATGACAGCGAGATTTTGGAATTTATTGACAACGGTCATACGGGGACAAACTTTGAGCGTCCGGCGGTGCAGGAACTTTTAACAATGGTTCAGGCCGGAAAAATCAACTGTATTATTGTAAAAGACCTTTCCCGATTTGGACGTAACAGCATTGAAACCGGCTATTTTATTGAGCGGGTATTTCCTCTTTATCACACCCGTTTTATTTCCGTCAGTGATGATTTTGACACAGCTAATTTCAAAGGTGATACCGGAGGGATTGATATTGCTTTCAAGTATCTTATCAGCGAGTGGTATAGCCGGGATATGTCCATGAAAATCCAAAGTGCAAAATACGCAAAGATGCGTCGTGGGGAATATCAGAGTGTCATCTGTCCTTACGGCTATCGCAAGAGTGCAGACGGACGTATGGAACCGGACGAGGATGTTGCCCCGAATGTGCAGATGATATTTCAATGGGCGTCTGAAGGCAACACCGCAGCCGAGATCACAAGAAAATTGTATGCCATGAATATCCCCACCCCTGGGGAATATCGCAAACTTAAAGGCAAGGCCTATTACAATGTTTCCCGAACAAACGGCGTTTGGAGTACATCAACGGTTCTGCGTATTTTAGAAGATCAAAGATATATCGGTACCTATGTAATTGGCAAGAGAAAGGTAAAAGAGATTGGCAGCCGACATACACAGTTAAAGGATGAAAGTGAGTGGTTCAAAATCCCGAACCATCATCCGGCTATTGTAAGTGTGGATCTATTTGAGAGAGCCAATGCTTCAATTAAGCGTTTCTCTCTGTCAAATAAAAAGCCGCGTGATTATCTGCTCCGTGGTAAGGTATTCTGCGGATGCTGCGATCATGCAATGTCTCTACGAAATGGTGCGTGGTTTTATTGCCGTCATTCCGAGGTGGCTGAAACGCTTCCTTGTCATGGTGTGCGCATAAAGATGGCAGATCTGGAGCAGGTTGTATTTGAAACAATTCGGGCTCAAATGTGTCCGGCATTGGGAATTGATAGCAATAAGGATAAATTGGATTTGCAGACAGTCCAGCAGGCCGAACATGAAGAAAAACTCCGTTCTATTCAAGATAGCAAGCGGTATCTTTATGAGCAGTATGCACTCGGAGAGATTGATTTGGAAACCTATCGGACACGAAAAGCGGTTTATGACACGGAACTGGTACAAGCCAAAAATGTTCATGCTGTCATCACTGCACAGACAAAGCAGATAAAAAGTGATTATGAGATTAAGCTGAAACAACAGGAAATTGTGCAGAAAGTCGGAAACGCCAACATGCTGACAAAAGCTCTGATTGACCGGCTTATCAATAAAGTTTACGTCTTTCCAGGAGATCGGATTGAGATTGAATATGCAACACAGGATTTCTTAGAAACTAAGGAATCCGAAAAGGAAGTATAACCGTGAACACCCATTTGAAACAGCTATGGGCAGCTATGAAGCTGCCCGAAAAACTGCAAAAAAAGTTATAAATTTTTTGTCGTGGGCTTGACATACGGGTGTCTCAAATCATGCACTCGAATTCGTTTCACACCAGATACTTTTGATCCTCTGTTCATTTCATGATGCAGATAAGATTTGGAAATTGTGAAAATTCTTTCGTCTTCCTTCAGACCGTAAAGCATTTCCATATAATCCTGCATCTCATCACATATAAATTGTGGCATCTTGATAAATCTGTTACTTTTAAATGTCTTTGGTGGGGTAATCACATCTTCCCGGTTTAATCTTTGATATGATTTGTTAATTCGTAGTGTATGCGTTGTAAAGTCAAAATCCGCTGGTGTCAGGGCAAGCAACTCTCCTTCACGGATACCACACCAGTAAAGCATTTCAAAAGCGTAGTAAGAAACTGGTTTATCCATCATCACATCTGCAAATTTCAAATACTCTTCTTTCGTCCAGAACAACATTTCCTTATATTCCTCTATTGCTATATTTCCAGCTTTCTGTGCCGGATTAGAAGGCAAATGATAAAAATCAACCGCATGATTGAAAATGGCACTTAACTGGCTGTGGATTTTCCGCAGATATGAAGCAGAATACCCTTTTCCATTCGCTCTCTTAAATGCAAGCAAATGATTCTGCCATGCAATCACATCTTTTGGTTCAATTTCTGCAATCTTTCTCTCCCCAAAGTATGGAAGAATTTTTGTTCTGGCAATATTATTCTTAGTTCCCCATGTGTTATCCCGGATTCGTTCCTTTTTATCTTCTACATAGATTTCATAAAAACTTGCGAAAGTCATATCCAGTTTTGCATCATGCTTTAACATTTGTTCGTGTTCCCACATCTGCGCTTCTCGCTTCGTAGGAAATCCTCGTTTTGAAGTCTGTTTCGTTTTCCCTGTCCAGTCGGTATACCGATAAACCACTCGCCACTTCCCAGTGACATTATCTTTGTAAATACTCATACAAATTCTCCTCTCTCTTACACTTCGCTGTAACATACTTTTTTGCGGAAATAATTGGTGTTTACTCTGCCAGCTACCGTAAGATAACCCAGCTTCTGTAATTCATCATTTAATTGTTTGACAATCTTATAAGCATAAGACTTGGAAACTCCCAGTTCCGCTGCAACTTCTTCTACTGTCATAAAAGTTCTGTTCGTCACATCTCATCTCTCCTTCCTACATTAACGCATTTTGTTTAAGTTACTACATTTGCATGATACTAAACATTTTAATTTAAGTCAAGCGATTTCATGCGAATATTAAATTCTTTTGTTTAAGTTCTTCTTGCTATCCGAAATTGCTCATGCTATACTGAACCTAAACAGAATTGTTTTATTTTCTATCACAATTAATTATGGCAACACGAATGACCACTATAAGGAGGCAAACAAAAATGGCAATCGGACAACGTATCAAATATTTTCGCAACCGCAAAGGCATGACACAAAAACAACTCGGAGAACAACTGGGATTCAAAGAAAAAACCTCAGATGTCCGCATGGCTCAGTATGAATCTGAAGCCAGAGTTCCTAAGATTGATCTTGTAAAACAAATGTCTCAGATCTTTGATATCAATACTCATGCCTTAACAGTTCCAGATATTGATACTCGCATAGGTCTGATGCATACACTATTTGCACTGGAAGATATGTATGGGCTGAAGGTAAAAAATGTAGATGGACAGCCTCATCTTTGCCTTGACTCTTCCATATCGGCTCCCGGCTCATCTGTCGATGAAATGCTTCGTGCATGGATGGAACAAGCTGACAAACTGGAAAACGTTGAAATCAGCAAGGAAGAATATGATAAATGGAGATATAAGTACCCGGAACTGGATACTTACCAGAAACGTGCCAAGGTACCCTCTCAGGAATTGAGTGATTACCTCGTAAAAGAATTGACTAAAAAAGAAAATTAAGAAAAAAAGAAAACCTTACCGATATTCAGTTTTTTACTTCTGAAAATCAGTAAGGTTTCTTTATATACGTTATGAAATAAAATTTTTATCTCTTGAATAATCACAAAATGTTGCCATTTTGTTGCCAAGCACTAAGCAAATTTGCTTGTAACCCGCATAAATACTGGAATTTTATGATTGTGTGGATTATTCAAACTCGATGGTTGCCGGTGGTTTTCCTGTGCAATCATACATAACGCGATTGATGTGTTTTACTTCATTTACAATTCTGCTCGTTGTTTTTCCGATGACATCCCACGGAATTTCTGCGCTTTCGGCTGTCATGAAATCGGTAGTGGTTACGGCACGGAGGGCGATAGCATAATCATACGTTCTTTCATCTCCCATGACTCCAACGGAACGCATGTTGGTCAGGGCTGCGAAGTACTGGCCGATTTCGTGGGCGATTCCGGCTTTGTCGATTTCTTCGCGCCAGATCGCGTCGGCGTCCTGTACCATTTTGACTTTCTCGGCGGTTACTTCGCCGATGATACGGATGCCAAGTCCCGGGCCCGGGAATGGCTGACGGAATACGAGGTATTCCGGGATGCCAAGCTCAAGGCCGGCTTTTCTTACTTCGTCTTTGAAGAGGTTGCGCAGCGGCTCGATGATTTCTTTGAAATCTACGTAGTCCGGCAGTCCTCCAACGTTATGATGGGATTTGATGACGGTGGATTCTCCGCCGACGCCGCTCTCTACAACGTCTGGGTAGATGGTTCCCTGTACCAGGAAGTCTACAGCACCAATTTTCTTTGCTTCTTCTTCGAAGACGCGGATGAACTCTTCGCCGATGATTTTACGTTTTCTCTCCGGCTCTTCTACGCCTTTTAATTTTGCATAGAAACGCTCCTGTGCGTTGACGCGGATGAAATTCAGGTCGTATGGGCCGTCCGGTCCGAAGACTGCTTCTACTTCATCGCCCTCGTTTTTACGCAGCAGGCCGTGATCTACGAATACGCAGGTCAGCTGGTTTCCGACTGCTTTGGAAAGCATAACAGCTGCTACGGAGGAATCGACTCCGCCGGACAGTGCGCAGAGGACTTTTCCGTCGCCTACTTTTTCGCGGATAGCTTTGATGGATTCTTCTACGAAGGAGTCCATGTGCCAGTCGCCGGCGCAGCGGCAGACATTGTATACAAAGTTGGAAAGCATTTTCTTTCCTTCTTTGGTGTGCAGAACTTCTGGATGGAACTGGGTTGCATAGAGGTTTTTCTCTACGTTTGCAACGGCTGCTACCGGACAGTCATCCGTATGGGCGATGATTTCGAATCCCGGAGCTGCTTTGGAGATGTAGTCGTTGTGGCTCATCCAGCAGATGGTTTTTTCGGATACGTTCTCAAACAGTGCGGAACTGGTATCTACGGTTACCTCAATTTTTCCATATTCTCTGACCGGTGCTACTTCTACTTTTCCGCCGAGCAGATGCATCATCAGCTGTGATCCGTAGCAGATGCCGAGGATCGGGATTCCAAGTTCAAAAATTTCTTTTGTATAAGTCGGGGAATCCGGCAGATATGCGCTGTTCGGGCCGCCGGTGAAGATAATACCTTTCGGCTGAATTTCTTTGATCTTTTCGATGTCTGTTTTGTAAGAATAAATCTCACAGTAAACGTTGCACTCACGTACACGTCTTGCAATTAACTGATTGTACTGACCGCCAAAATCAAGTACGATAACCGTTTCTCTTTTCAAGAACGTTCCCTCCTGTTTTTTCTTCTGTGCATGATGAACTACATGCGTTTTTTGGGTTTGATGCTAATTATAGTAAAGAAACCGTAAAATTTCAACCCCTGAAGTACAGGAATCGTGTTCTTTTCGCTGTACTTCGGAGGTTTTTCTTTTTTTCGGGTCCTTATTCTCCGATGGTGATGGTGTAGCCTGCCTGGAAGGTTTCCCCGGCTTTCAGGTGCTGTTCGCCGTATTTGTCTTTTAATTCGCCGTCAAAGCCGACGTTGTCGCAGCGGCCGATCCATGGCTCGAGGCACACGAACGGGGCATCTGCTTTTGGCTTGGACCATACGCCGACGCTCGGGAAGCCTTTGCAGGTGAGAGTGACATACGGTTTTCCATCCACTTCTACGCCGACGCGCTCGACCTGGGTGTTGTCGAAGATCAGGGCGTCCTCGTCGAAAAGGGTTCTGGTGTACGGGATTCTGCCGTCCTGAAGTTTCAGTTTTCTCGGATGTGCGACATCGACGCCTGCTGTTTCCGGGTCGATCAGGACGTATTCGAGTTCGGTCTCGGTGTGGTTTTCCAGGCCTTTGTTGAAGACGATGTCATACTGTTCCGGAATCATGAATGCAGGATGTCCGCCGACGGAGAAGTACATGTCATCATCACCGGTGTTTTCTACGTTCCAGGTGATGGTCAGGGTTCTGCCGGAGAGTTCCTGGGTTACGGTGAAGGCAAAATCGAACGGGTAGACTTTTTTTGTTTCTTCGGTCGATACCAGGCGGTGTACTGTTTTGTTTTCGGTGTTTTCGATGCACTCGAATTCGTTGTCGCGGGCGAAACCGTGCTGGCCCATCGGGTATTTGACTCCTTTATGGGTGTAGAAGCCGCCGTTTACTTTTCCGACGAACGGGAACAGGACCGGTGCGTGGCGGTTCCAGAAGGCCGGATCGCCGATCCAGACTGCCTCACGGTCAGCCGCTTTATCGTAGATGCTGCTAAGTTCTGCGCCGTGATCGCTGATCTGCACGCGCAGGTTTTCGTTTTCCATGGTTCTCATACTCTGTTTCCCCCTGTTTTCTTTCATTTTTTGTAACTATTCAGAGCCATGCGAAATTGCATGGCGCTGAATAGTTACCATTTTTAGAATTTATTCCGGATAGACGAGACGGGATTCATCAATTCCGTACAAAACCTCATCCAGGTATTTTTTGCCAAGGTAATTTGCCATGGACAGATTCATATCCAGATAGTTTCCGCAGTCTTTCGGGGATGCACCCGGGACTTCGCCCTTGAAATCGCGGATAAATTCATACATTTCTATTACGAGTGAAACGATATCTTTCGAGCTGTAATCACCGGCCAACAGCAGGTAAAATCCTGTACGGCAGCCCATTGGACCAAAATATACGGTTTTATCTTTCCATTCTTCGTGATTGCGAAGGAACGTTGCGCCAAGATGCTCGATGGTGTGAACCTCAGCGGTATTCATAACAGGCTCATCGTTTGGAGATGTCATGCGCAGGTCGAAGGTTGTGATGACACTGTCACCTACGTGATCTTTTCTTGAAACGTAGACGCCTGGTTTAAGTTTGATATGGTCGATCGTAAAGCTTGCAATTTTTTCCATGACTGGTATTTTCCTTTCTTTCTGTCCTTTAATAGCTGCGGAGTTCATCATCGGTATCCGCAGTGTTTTCGATGGATTTGATGATGAGATCATAACTATAGGCATCGCTTACTTTTACAGTGACGCGGTCGCCGACTTTATGACCCAGAATGGCTTTTCCTAATGGCGAGTCGATACTGACGTATCCTTTGAGAGAATTACCACGAACGGTGGTGACAAGTTTGTAGGTTTCTGTCTCATCATCTTCTTCGATGTAAACCTGGACGGTATTGTTGATGCCGACTTCGTCGTCCTTTGAGGTATCTGAAATAACGTGAGCGGTTTTGATCATTTTTTCCAGATAGCGGATGCGGCTTTCGTTGCGGTTTTTGTCCTGTTTGGCAGCTTTGTATTCAAAGTTTTCGCTGAGATCGCCCTGGGCACGGGCTTCTTTTACAGCCTCGAGTTCTTTTGGACGGACAACCAGTTTGCGGTAGTCGATTTCTTCCTGCATTTTTTTAATATCGTTTTCGGTCAGTTTATCATACATGATTTTTCTACCTCTTTTCTTGTGAGGTTATTTTAGCACAGAATACGGTAAATTGGAAGTAGGAAGACAGCCACGGTAGAATCACTTTCTTACGCACCGGAACAGCAAATGTTCCGGTGCTGAATGAACTATAACGGTTCACTCAGCCGTGTTGCTTGGTTTTGAAGGCGGAATTCCTTTGTTGTCGCTGTTATTTGGCATTTTTCCACCTTCGGGATCGCTCATCGTTTTAACAGACCGGGTTCCGGCGGTGGTGATGATGTCCGTGAGGGTGATCTCTTCGTTGTCGGTACCGGCAGCCAGAGTATACGTTGCGCCCAGTTTCATTTCTGGGCAGGTCAAAACGATGCTGGCGTAGGCTTTTTCGGGTGTGACCGTGAAGAGGGCACTTCCATCGCTGTCTGTCAGTGTGATGGCAGTGTCAGCGGACTGGGTTTCCGTACAGTAATAGGTGATAACGGGCTGGGTGGAAGCTTCGTCGAAGCTTTCCGTCATGCCGGCACTGCCGATAGCAGCTAAGGTTCCGCCGGTCACAATTGCACTTCCGTCGTAATCGAGGGCACTGTCACCATCGCTGGTCGGCCCGTACACGATCGTGGTTCCGCCGGTCACGAGAAGACCGCCGTTGGAATCAAGACCATCACCATCGGCAGATACGGTCAGGGTTCCGCCGGTAATTTTAATGTAAAGCTCAGAGTTTCCCCCGCCGCCGGGGCCTCCCTGCATCATCTGTGGAGCATCGCCGTCAGAAGGAGCATTCCCCGGATCGAAGTCCTGCGGCGCATTTCCGCCAGACGGAGCGTTCTCCGGATCGAAGTCCTGCGATGGCTGCATATCGCTGCCGTTTTCTGTATCAGGCGGCATTTGCGGAGGTTCCTTTCCGTCTGCCGTACCGGATATGCTGCTATCATCACCGGAGTTTACGACAGCACTGCTATCGTCGTTTGAGCTTGCGGCATTGCTGTCATCGTCACCGGAACCGGCAGCATTGGCGCCATCGTCGCTGGCATTTACGGTAATGTCACCACCATTGACCACAACGCGTTTTCCTTCCAGTCCTTCGTAGCTTTTTTCAACAAGGATCGTTCCGCCATGAATGACGGTGTCGAGATCCGCATGGAAACCGTCATCACCGGAGTTTACGGTGATGGTTCCGTCATCGACAACAATGCTGCCGGTTGCATGGAAGCCGTCCTGTTCCGCCTCGATCGTAAAAATTCCACCGGCAATATAGATATTTCCAAGCTCTGTGTCATCCGTATTCTTCGCTTTGACCGCACTGTTTGCAGCATCAATATCAAAGCTTCCATCCAGAATTTTAATCTGATCTTTGGCTGTGATCCCGTTGTCCGCAGCGGCGATTTTGTAGGTTCCGCCGGTAATCACAAGGTCATCTTTGGATACAATCCCGTGCTTGTAGTCTGCCTCGATGGTCAGACTTCCTGTCCCGTTGCAGACAAGATCTGATTTGGAGAAGATAACGCCGTCTACCGTGTTGTCGTCAATCTGAGTGTACTCGTTTCCACCGCCAAGCGTGTTGCTGCTGTTTTTGGCAAGCGTGATGAAAACTTTGTCCGCTTCGCGAACGTAGATGGCAGCATTTGTCTCACAGTTGATATGGACTCCATCGAGTACGATCTGAACCTTGTCGGAATCGGATGCATCTACGATAATCTGGCCATCCTCAAGTGTTCCGCTTACGACGTAAACACCTTCTTCCGTGATGGTAATTGTGCTGCCGTCTGCTTTGGCTCCGCTGCCGGAGACGGTAGCTGTCGTCTTATTAAGTGTAATTTTTACGGCTTCTAATGCTTTATAGCTTCCGCTCTTCTCACGGTCTGTGAATTCGGTGTCGATAGTGGATTCGGTCAGTTCCAGGTCAAAATTAATATCGGAAGCACTTTCCATTGCATTTTCCGAAGCTGTGCTCTCTGATGTGGCCGCCGCGTTGTCGGCAGATGTTTCGCCGGTTGACTCTGTACTGGCGGATTCGGTATTGACAAAGCTGGCTGATGTCACTGCTGTGCCGCATCCGCCGAAGGCCAGCGATGATGCAAGAAGCAGGCTGACGACTGCGCCGGTCTCTTTTTTTCTGTTTTTTTTCTTTCTGTTTCGATTCATTATAATTCCTCCCTTCCGGTCTGCGCACGACTACACAGGATTTCAAGGTTTCCGTTTCTGCAGCGGAGCTGGTCAATCATGTTTTTCTCTTCGCCTTCCTCGCGGAATACGATGCGATACTCCAGCTTGAAAAGACTTCCCATATTCGTGGTTTTTACCTGTACAAGCTCGCAACGGGTCAGATACCTGGCAAAGATATCGTCAAAAACACTGGTATAATCAAGGGACTCCGGTTCCAAGATTTCCATTGACGAGCATGATCACCCTCTGTACGATCACAGGCATCAGAACAAGCGTGACAGCAAAGCTTTTGGTGCATTCGCTTTTGTACCTGTAAACAGCAGCGATCAACAGTCCCAGAATCAGAGACACTGCTGTGCAAGCAAGGAACTGACCAAAGGTGAAGGCGGCGGTTGTTTCTGTAAAAACGGAACTGAATATTGCGTTAAGCATAGCAAATTCCTCCCAGATTTTTTTTATTTTCTTGTCTATTCAGATCCCCATCTCGATTCCGCTTACGCTACATCGCGATGTTACTTCTCGCCATATGAAGTTCCAGAAAAACCGCTCATTCATGCAAGCATGATTCGCGATTTTTCTTCTATTTTGCATGGCTCTGAATAGTTACATTTTCTTTTTTTGTGAAGCAGATTATGTTTGAAAAAGGCTTTTCGCAAGCTGTGAGTCCACCCACTGCTTCTTGCTTTTCGCAATGGCCGCAGAGGACTTACCTGATTCAGCTAACGGAATGCTGTTTTTGATACGGTTTGCCGGATATCTGTGAATGGTATGAGAGCTTTTTCTTCTGATGCTTTCTGATTTTCGATCTGATAGGCAAAGCCGTATTTAGAAAATGATGCCGGATAGATTGCAAGATCATCCAGAATTTTGCTGAACCATAGGGGCACAGCACCTGGTGTTTTCACCTCCATGAGATACCAGCCTGGTTCTAAAAGCCTGGTTCCTTCCGTTGGACCGTCAAGACACAGATTGTCGGTACGCCATCGGATATTGGTGTCTAAGGTAACACGAAAGTTCCTGTCTTCCGTGCCGAAGCAGGCGATGCGGTCGTAGGCGATGTACATAACGGGAGCAAGCCCCCGGTAGTAGTTGCGAAACCAAGTGATTTCGTGGAGAATCTGGCTGTCGAAGCCCGGTTCTGATTTTCCCGCAAGATAGGGAACCGCTTCTGATAATATCATGCGCTCGCGGCGTTTGTAGACGATTCCTTCATATTTTTTCTTTAGTTCTACGTATATGGGGCTGGTCTCTTTGACCGGACCATAACTGCGGAGTCGCAGTTTTTCTTTGTAGACGGGTTTTTCCAGCGAACGGCGGATAAGCTGGTGATCCGGGGTATCGTAATAGAGGCTGCAGATGGTATCAAGGCCGTATTTATCCATCTGCAGATGACCCGGAAGGCTCTTGCGAAGCTTGCGAGCCATGATCGGGGAAAGCATGTATTTTGTTTCATACCGTTGGAAGGTCATGGGAATCTGTTGGCTTTGCATCATAATCGATTGATCCTTTCGTTTGATTTACTTCCGGAAATGTTTTTTACATTTTTAAGTATAATGAGGAAACTTTAAAGGAACCTTAAAGAATGGACGGAAAATGTGAAAGGTTTGTGAAAAGACGGACCTCTGTAATCCGGATCGCTTTTTGAATACCATATAAAAAAAGAAAGAGCCCTTTTCCGGACAAATTCGTTGGAAGCGGATTTGTTCGGAACGGACTCTTGCAGCCGATATGCAACGTCATGAAACATATAAAATAGGAAAAGCGTCAAAAATCATCTTGGCCAGCGCTCTTTTCTGGACATGAGTGGCGCGAATGGTACATGAGGATGCGTCTGGTACCAGTAAGCTGTGGTAGCGACATCATCCTGACGTTCAAAGAGGCCTCCGTGACTGACACCAATCTGCTGCAAGGTTACCTTAAGATCCTTCTCAAAAAGGATGGGATCAAGAAGATGCCAGCGGTAGAAGCTGCGCTGTGGCATCTGATCATCATTGTGGTAATCATTATGAAGGAAGGTATCGTGGGTAGAGTAGTAAGGATATCCAAGATACGGAGTGCAGTACTGATTTTCAACGGTTTGGCCATTTTGCTGTGTTGCAAAGCTCCAGGCACCACCGAAGTAATCTTCTGTTCCGGTTCCGCAGATGGTTGGATAATCCTTGTCTCCATCGATGTAGAATTTCATCTCACCTTCTCCGTACCAGTAGCGTTCGAGGCTGGTAAGTGCAAGATACGTTCCAACGTACTGGCCTTTCCCTTTGATGTTGTCGAGGACAACGTAGTCTTTTGCCTTTTCCGTTATGCGCTGACGACGCCACTGGGCATGGAAATAGGCAGCATCCTCCGGAACCGTTGTCAGGCAATAGTCGATCTGATAAAAGAAGGCCGGAATCGGCTCATCACACTGATTTTCAATGGTAATACGGGCGTTTTTACGGAACGGCATCGGGAAATAGCTGTTGAAACCACGGGTCGGATTGACAGCAATCGGGACGGAGTTTACCTGGTAGGAAACACCGAAGCCGCAGCAGAAGAAATCGCCAAGCGGGCATTCCACGGATGGATCTTCTTCGTCATCCCAGTACATGCGCAGAACAAGATCCCGCAGAACATAACGGTTACGTTCACTGGTACGGTCTGTGACGGTGATCCAGATGTGCTGAATGATGCCTTCTCCCTGGATCTCACCAAGTGTTACGGTCTCTCCTGCTTCTATTTTCGGGATACACGGGGAACCTTTTCTGGACGGACCAAGATCGCTGGATGCCATGCCGCCTTTTCCTTTTTCTCCATTCCGGTTTTCCCAGTTAATAGAACGGGACTGTCCGCTTTTCAGCTGGAAAATGTTTTGTAAACCACAATCAAACATCATATATTCCTCCTTTTGTTTTCTTTTGTTTTCTTTTGTTTTCTTTTGTTTTCTTTTGTTTTTTCTCTCTTGGAAGCTTTTGATTTCTGCTTTTTTGTGTGTCTGCCTTTCCTGCCCTGCCGTCATTTTTCCATTTTTCCGGAATTTTGTTTCTTTCATCCTTTTGCCGGAAAGACTGCTTTAAAACAGATGCCATCTCGTGTCCGCTTTGCGGTGATTTTTCCCTTATATGCCTTTACAATTGCAGCTGCCACAGAAAGGCCGATTCCATAGCCGCCGCTTTCCCTGGCCCGCGACACATCCGCACGGTAGAAGCGGTCAAAGAGGCGGTTGAGATCACCTTCCGGCAGGATATCGCAGGTATTCTGCACCGAAAATTCTGCTTTTTTGCCGTTTTTTCGCCAGAAAATGTGGATTTTTCCACCCTCCGGAGTGTATTTAACGGCGTTATCCACAAGAAGAGAAACGAGCTGGTGGATTCTTGCGGCATCCCCTTCCATATGGAGTTCTTCTGCAATATCGCTCTGCAGCGCGATCCTGCCCGGAGGGCTTTTTGAATTTACAGAAAAATTCAAAAACATCCGGCCGGCACTTTTGCATGGGTGCTCGCAGCCGGATGTTCGGTTTGCATTCATTTTCTTTTTTTCTCTGCCCGTCTCCGCAGCAGCTCTTTTGCGCCTGCGTACAACAGAAAATATACCGTCAGAATCATGACAACTACAATCCTGTTATCTTTCAGGCTGAAAAAAGAGGTCACATTGACTGCCGCCAGAAACAGCAGCAGTGACACACTGAGATCAATTTTTTCTTTTCTGTCGGCCAGCACCATTCCTGCGGCCGCCAGAACCAGAAGAACGGCAATTCTTGCAATCAGATTTGCCATTTTGACGCCTCCTTACTGTTTCCGGAAGGTAATTTCCCCGGTTTTATCATCCATACCATCGACGATGGCAAGAGATTCCAGATGAATGCCGCGGTCACGCAGCAGTTTTCCTCCGATCTGGAACCCTTTTTCGATGACAACGCCTGCTCCTACGAGCTCTGCACCGGAATCCTGTACCAGGGTTGCCAGTCCTTCCAGCGCTTTTCCGTTTGCCAGGAAATCATCGATCAGGAGAACTTTGTCTCCTTTTCCCAGAAATTCTTTGGAAACAATGATATCATAAACTCTTCCATGGGTGAAAGATTCTACTTTTGTGGTATAAACATCTCCGGCGATATTTTTGGTCTGTGTTTTCTTTGCAAACACAACCGGAACATTAAAAATTTCAGCCACAACACAGGCAATTCCGATTCCAGATGCCTCGATGGTCAGGATTTTCGTGATCTCCTCTCCCGCAAAACGACGCTGAAACTCTTTTCCGATTTCCCGGAACAGATTGACGTCCATCTGATGATTTAAAAAGCTGTCCACCTTCAGGACATTTCCCTCGCGTACTTTTCCGTCTTTGCGGATTCTGTCTTCCAATAACTGCATTTTTTTGAAGCCTCCCGAATTTTTATTATACCCATTGTACTTACTTCTCACTGGAAATGCAAGTCCAAATCCATCAAATTTCGCACTGTCTCAAATTTTATTCATGGCAGCCGCCGGTGTCTCTGCATCAGAGATCCTCTTTCCGGTCCAGATCCTTTAATTCCCACGCGGCTTCGACCCGGAACGGAATTACCGATTCCCAGTGCCGTTTCAGCACCTTTTTCCCGCCTCGGTCGCCGGAAAGTTCTTTTAGTTCTGAAAAATAAGGTTTTGAGAACCACACCGGATTGCCGCTCTCGCCGCCGCAGAAAACGCAGCCAAGTGGAGCCTTCTGCATCTCCATGGATTCCAGAAAGCGCTCCGCCGTCTCTTCCTTCAGGTACGGCTGATCCGCCGCAAAACACGCACAGGCATCGGCATTTTGCTTCTCCGCCGCCTCGATTCCCGCGCGGATTGTATAGGAAATTCCTTTTTCGCTGTCCGGCGAAAACACCGTCTGCAGACGCCCGGCTTTTACCAGCGGCGCAAGCTCCTCCAGAATCCTTTCATACTGCGTCACAACCAGCAGTTCCCAGTTCTCATGCCTTCCGGCAATTTGGGCCAGCCGGTCCAGCAGATGGCGGTACACCGCCTTTCCATCCAGCGGATAGAGCAGCTTATTTTCCCCGAACCGTCTGCTGTTCCCGGCTGCCAGATAAAGTATCGTTACTCGCATTCTTTTTCCGCAATTCCCATTGCAATCTGCTCGCTCGTGATCGGCAGTTCGCGGAACCACAGACCCGTCGCATTGTAGATTGCATGTGCCAGCGCCGGAGCCGGTGTGTTGATGACGATCTCGCCGATCGATTTTGCACCGAACGGACCAGTCGGCTCGTAGCTGCTCCGAAACTCGACGCGCAGCTTGCCCATATCGAGGCGGGTCGGCAATTTATACTGCATAAACGAATTATTGATCATCTGACCCTTGTCCGTGTACTGGATACTTTCAAACAGCGTCATGCCGATGCCCTGCACCAGACCGCCCTCGACCTGTACGCGCGCAAGGTTCGGGTTGATGACGGTTCCGCAGTCGACAACGGCGGCATAATCGAGAATCTTGACCTCGCCGGTCTCTTTATCCAGCTCGATCTCGACCGCACCAGCCATATAAGGCGGCGGCGATACCGGTGAGCAGTTGCTTTCCGTCGCTTCCAGCGCGATTCCGTTATTGCACATGGCCGCTGTTGCGATTTCTTCCATCGTCATGCTGCTTCCGCTCTTTTCATGCACGACGCCGGTACCGGTAAATTCTGTCTCATCTTCCGGCACGTTCATCCGCTCTGCCGCCAGGGCACAGATTCGTTTCCGAAGCGTCATGCAGGCTTTTTCCACCGCTTTTCCGGTAATATACGTCGTACTCGATGCATAGGAACCGGAGTCATACGGGGACGTATCGGTATCTGCGCCGACAACGGTAATGTCATCCACATCACACTCCAGACACTCTGCCGCCATCTGGGACAGAATCGTATCGCAGCCGGTTCCCATATCGGCCGCTGCGATCAGCATCGTGTAGCCGCCGTCGTCGTTGACTTTGATCGTTGCCGATCCGACATCGAGATTGGAAATACAGGAGCCCTGCATCGCCATCGCAATGCCGACGCTGCGCACCTTTCCATTTCCCATATCACGGCACGGATATTTCTCATCCCAGCCGATCATCTCTTTCGCACGCTCCACGCACTGGTCAAGCGCACAGCTGTTTGCCGTTTCGCCATAGTAAGCCGGCATGAACTGTCCCTCACGGACCATGTTCTGCTCCCGGATCCGGATCGGATCGATGCCAAGACGCGCTGCCATCTCACTGACAGCAGATTCTACAGCAAAGATACCCTGCGTCGCACCGTATCCGCGGTAAGCACCGGCTGACATTACGTTGGAATACACAACATCATACGCAAACCGGTAAGCCTCAAGAGATCCATACATCGGAATTGATTTGTGGCCGGAAAGGCCGACCGTTGTCGGTCCATGCTCGCCGTATGCACCCGTGTTGGAAAGTGTATACAGATCGATCGCACGGATTCTTCCGTCCTTCATCGCACCGAGGCGGATCGTTACTTCCATCTCATGGCGCGGTGTGGATGCTGTCTGGGACTCTTCTCTCGTAAAGATCATTTTCGACGGTTTTCCGGTTTTCCAGGTTACAAACGCCGGGAAAATTTCGGCAACCACCGTCTGCTTCGCTCCGAATCCGCCGCCGATTCTCGGCTTGGAAACACGGATCTTCGATTTCGGAATGCCGAGTGCATTGGACAGAATGCGGCGCGCATGGTAAACGATCTGGGTCGAGCTCAGCACATTCAGCCGTCCGTAGGTATCCATAAAGCAGTATGTCCGGAACGTCTCCATCATCGCCTGCTGGGCTGCGCGTACATGATACGTATGCTCTACGACCTCATCGCACTCTGCGAGCACGGCTTCCACATCTCCGTTGTGATCTTCCGCACTTGCACAGAGATTTCTCTGATTGTCCGCACCGACCGGACAGAGCGATTTCCAGCTTTCCTCCGGATGCACCAGCAGTTCATTATCCTTGGACTGATGAAAATCCAGAATGGCCGGAAGCACTTCGTACTCTACTTTCAGGAGCTTCCGCGCACGGTCCACGCATTTTTCATCTTTTCCGGCAATAATCGCCACCGGATCTCCCACGTAGCGCACATGCTGATCGAGGATCAGACGGTCATACGGGCTTGGTTCCGGGTAAGTCTGTCCTGCCATTGTAAAACGCTGTTTCGGCACATCCTCCCAGGTATAAATCGCCTCAATGCCCGGAACACGCTCTGCTGCCGTCTTTTTCACGGATTTTACGATTGCATTGGCATGCGGACTCCGCAGTACCTTGACAATCAGACAATCCTTCGGCGCCAGATCATCTACATAAACCGGCTTTCCGGTTACCAGCGCGAGGGCATCCTTTTTGATCACCGGCTTATTCACACTGCAGAGCTGATCGGTTCTTCCCGACCAGTCCGGTTCATAGATATGATTTTCTCTGCTCATGACGCACCTCCCTGCTGCTTTTTCCAGGCAAGGAAATTCAAAATTCCCCGAAGCTGTCCTTCATATCCGGAACAGCGGCAGAGATTTCCCGCCAGATATTCTTTAATTTCTTCCTCACTCGGATCCGGATTTTCCCGGAACAGCGCAATCGCATTCATAATCATCCCCGGATTGCAGAACCCGCACTGCTCGGCGCCCTGTCCGGCAATAAAGGAACCAAATTCTTCTGCTTCCTCCTGCAGGCCTTCCAGCGTATCCACCTTACATCCATTCGCCCGCGCCGCAAGCACCGAACACGACAGCACCGGTTTTCCCTCCAGAAAAACCGTACACAGCCCGCAGTTCGACGTCTCACAGCCGCGCTTCACACTGTAGCATCCCTGGCTTCTCACAAAATCGATCAGGAGCATGTCTGCATCGATCTCCGCTTCCGTCTTCTTTCCATTTAAGATCATCGAAATCTTCATCACTGCTCCTCCTTCTTCTGAATTTCTTCCATACATCTGCGCAGCAGCACCCGTCCCAGATGATGACGATACTCTGCACTTCCGCGCATATTACTGCCATATGTAAACTGATCAGAAATCTCCGAAGCCGCCGCCTTCAGCTCCTCCGCAGATGCCTTTCCAGCCGCCAGCTTTTCCGCCAGCTCCGCCGGAAGCTCTACACGTGCCGCCTTCGCCGGTCTTGCCCCAAGCACCGCACATCCTTTTCCGTCTTCCACCCGCACCGCACACGTCAGCACCGGGAAATCCGTTCTGGAATTTCGATGACTCTGATAAACCGTAACACCCTCATGCTTCTTCACAATCAGCCTTACCAGCACATCCCTGTCTCTCTTTGAACAGGCAAACTCCGCCAGCGGCATCCGTCCCGCATGAACCAGCTCCACCTCCGTATCCAGCGCCAGAAACAGCGTCAGCACATCCGAAAATCCAAATCTGCCGAAAATACTGCCTCCCACCGTAGCCAGATTCCGGAACTGCACTCCGACAATACTCCGCACACTCTCCCGTGCCGCACCGTCGGTATAAGCATTCAGCCCCTCATGCTCCTCCATCTGCCGCAGCGTCACCATACATCCAATCGAAAACTCCTCCTCGGACTCTTCAATCTGATCCAGTCCCAGCCCGGACAAATCAATCGCCGTCTGCACCTGCCTCTGCCCCATCTTCGTCCAGAGCATCCCACCCAGGATACAGGCGCTTCTCTTCTGATTCAGCTCATACGCCTCCTCCAGCGACCCCACCCGGACATAATCCTTAATCTTAATCATACTTACCCTATATCCTCCATTTTTACTCAATATAGAAGCCCCTATATTTGATATTATACCCGACCTGCTCCCCCCTTTCAACTTTTTTCTATTTTTTTCAAAAAAACCCTTGCATTTTCCCTCCACATCCAGTATAATCATTCAATGTCGGAAGTCATTCTGACACAAAACAAAATACATGGACGGATTCCCGAGTGGCCAAAGGGGACAGACTGTAAATCTGCTGCAAATTGCTTCGATGGTTCGAATCCATCTCCGTCCATATGCCGCAGTGGCGGAACTGGCAGACGCCCGGGACTTAAAATCCCGTGGGTAGTGATACCCGTACCGGTTCGATCCCGGTTTGCGGCACGATTAAGAGCTCTGATTCATACGAATCGGAGCTCTTTTTCCATTCTCCCCCAACAATCTTACACCGATCCGCCCAGCGGATCCAGCCCCATCTCCCGTTCCCACTACCAGCCTCGCCGCCGCGCGCCCGGTGGTCTTGCGTGATGCGCAGGGCAACATTGGAAAAGCGGGTTGGAAAAACCAGAAAAAACGGAGGCCTTTCGAAAGACTGAAATCTGGTGCTCAACACCAGATTTCAAGGCATTCTGAGCTGGGAAATCATCAGATTTCCCGGCGAATAATGCCGGTGCCTGTCGAAAGACCTCCGTTTTTTCTACGTTTTTCCACCGCTTTTCCACCGCTGCCCTGCGCATCACGCAAGACCACCGGGTGTGCGGCGGCGAGGCGTCCCCCAAATCCTTACTCTTCACACCGATGCAGCACAACCCCCGAAAGCGGCAGCAAATCCATCTCCAGTATGCCCGCCGGTGCCTCGATTTCTTTCTCCTCCGAAGAAAATCCCACCGCATCCGTCGCAAACACCTGCGTCAGCTTCGCCACCGAACTCCGGTTAATCCCGGTAAGCCACACCGGAATCTCCACATGCACCCTCTCATTCCGGTTATTAATTATCACAATCACCTGCTCCTCCTGATTAAACCGTCCATAAGAAAGCACATTATAATCATGGCACAAAAATTTCAGCGATCCCATCGCCAGCACCGGAAATCTCCGATGCACCGCAATCATTTCTTTATAGAATCGGATCAGCTCCTGATCCTCCTGTCCCCAGGGATACGTCCTCCGGTTATCCGGATCCGTAAACCCAACCTGGCCGGCCTCATCCCCATAATACAGCGTCGGCGCCCCCGGCCACGTCATCTGAATCACAACCGCCTCGCGCAGCACCGCCTTATTCGTATTCTCCGCAGCCGCATACGGCCCAACATTCGCCACACGCCCCACACGATGATTCGTTCTCGTGAGGAACCGCGAATGATCATGATTATCCAGCTCATTCATCGCCGTATACAGCGAAGGCGCATAAAACGCCGGCATATGATACGTCATCGCCCCGATAAAACTCTCACTGTTTCCGAGAAGTCCCTGGTTAAACTCATCACTGTGCTTCTCCATACCCGTGAGGAACCAGGAAACCGGCTCCATAAACGCATCATAGTTCATCACCGTATCCCACTCGTCGCCCTGCAGCCAGCTCATCGCATCGCCGTAGTGCTCAGCCAGAATAATTGCCTCCGGATTCGCCTCCTTCACAACGCGCCGGAACTCCTTCCAGAACTTGTGGTTAAACTCCGGGCTGTGTCCTAAGTCAGCGGCCACATCCAGCCGCCAGCCGTCCGCATTAAACGGCGGAGAAACCCACTTCGCGCCGATGCGCATAATATCCTCCATCAGCTTCTCCGAACCCTCGTAGTTCAGCTTCGGCAGCGTATCATGGCCCCACCAGCCGTCATAAAACTCATTGTACGGCCAGTTATGCTCATTATAAAACTTAAAAAACGTGTGATACGGACTGTCCTGCGCCACATACGCGCCCGGCTCATAGCCCTTTCCGGCCTCATAAATCCGCTCGCGGTCCAGCCACTTGTTAAACGAACCACAGTGGTTGAAAACGCCGTCCAGAATCACCTTCATGCCGCGCTTGTGCGCCTCCTCCACCAGGTGGATAAACAGTTCATTGCTCGCCTCCAGGTTCGCCTTGTTCGTCACACGGTCAATATACCGCGTTGCCCGCGTATTGTCCTTGTCGCCCGGCCAGAGCAGATCGCCTTCGTCGGAGACAATCTTTCCGAAATGCGGATCAATATAGTCATAATCCTGAATATCATACTTATGGTTCGACGGCGAAACAAACACCGGATTCAGATAAATGACCTGCACACCGAGATCCTGCAGATAATCCATCTTGTCAATGACGCCCTGCAGATCGCCGCCGTAGAAATTGCGGACATCCATCTGCTCCGGGAAGCGGTTCCAGTCATCCACCTTGTTGACCTGCTCACCGATGTAGCTGTACTCTCCCGTCAGCACATCGTTGGACGGATCTCCGTTGCAGAAGCGGTCCACAAAAATCTGATACATGACAGCGCCCTTCGCCCAGTCCGGCGTATGGAAACCTGGAATAATACCAAACGAATACATCTCCTGAAGCTCTCTTGTCACGCCGAGCTTGTTGTAATAACAGACAACACGGCCTGCCTGAATCTCAAAGAAATAGCGGATCGGCTCATTTCCGACCGGAATCTCGATCTCGTAATAATCAAAACCGTTCCGGACCAAACCGACCTGCATCTGTGCACGGATGGAACCGCTGATGAAATAAACCGCATCTACATTATTTTTCAGGGTACGGAACCGGATCTTCACCGTGTCGCCCGGGTTCGGCTCAAACGGAATCTGATACTGCGGGGATTCATCGCTGTAGAGCGCATGCTTGTTGAACATCGCCCGCATCTGTGACATATACTGCTGCATTCTTGTTTTATCCATGAACTAACGCCTCTGTCTTTCTCAATCATTCATTCCTTATATTTTACCCCACACTGCCATGTAATACAACCTTTTTCTGAACACATGTAACGATTGTGTTTATTGGATTTTTATATAGTAAAAGAGCCAGCGGGGTACGCTGGCTCTTTTGGAGAAGGTATTTCTCTTATGGGGTGTAGCAAAAACTATATAATGTATTGGGGGGTTTTTACAGTTATTATAGTACCATACGTCCCTCGAAAAGTCTGCACAAATCGCGATTTTTTTTCATTTGATTCTTATTCAAAATAACGATGAATTTTTCCGGCGTTTCGGATTTTCTGTTTTAATTTGCACAAACGCCCGTAAAATCGCAGAAAAAAACCTGCAAAAAACTTTTTTTGTTTTCTATTGCAAATAAAAAGATATCAGATTTCTCCAGAAACTTCCGGTGCTGTTCCTGTCATCTGTGCTTCCTGCTCAAAAATGGCTTCGAATTCAGCACGGCTCAGCTTCTCTTTTTCCATCAGCTGCTTTGCACACTCATGCAGCACATAGGAATGCTCCAGAATAATCTGTTTCGCCTGATCGTGGCATTTCTCGATCATCTGGCGGACTTCCTCGTCGATGGCTGCGGCTACATTCTCGCTGTAGCTCTTCGTATGGCCCCAGTCACGACCGATAAATACCTCGTCCGAGTCGGAATCGTATGCAACAAGACCGAGGTTCTCAGACATACCGTACTTCGTAATCATGGAACGGGCGGTTGCCGTCGCCTGTTTGATATCCTGGGATGCACCCGTTGTGATATCGTCGAAGATCAGCTCCTCTGCCACACGGCCGCCGAGGCATACGGTGATGTACTGCATCATTTTGCCTCTCGTCTGGAACATATCGTCATTCTCCGGCTGCGGCATCGTGTAGCCCGCTGCGCCAGGACCTGTCGGGATAATGGAGATCGTATAGACCGCCTCCATATCCGGCAGCATATGGAACAGGATCGCATGGCCTGTCTCATGGTATGCGGTGATCCGTTTTTCTTTATCCGAAATGACTTTACTGCGCTTCTCCGCACCGATGCCCACTTTGATGAAAGCAGACTTGATATCGGCCTGGCGCACAAATCTTCTGCGGTCCTTTGCCGCCATGATTGCTGCCTCGTTCAGCAGGTTCTCCAGCTCTGCGCCGGTGAAGCCTGCGGTCGTCTGCGCGATCTGTTTCAGATCCACATCCTCGGCCAGCGGTTTGTTCTTTGCATGGACTTTCAGGATTTCCTCACGGCCCATGACATCCGGCGGTCCTACAACCACGCGGCGGTCAAAACGGCCCGGACGGAGAATCGCCGGATCCAGGATATCGACACGGTTCGTCGCTGCCATCACGATGATGCCCTCATTGACGCCGAAACCATCCATCTCAACGAGAAGCTGGTTTAAGGTCTGCTCTCTCTCATCGTGGCCGCCGCCCATACCGGTGCCTCTTCGTCTTGCCACGGCGTCGATCTCATCGATGAAGATGATGCACGGCGCATGTTTTTTTCCTTCCTCAAACAGGTCGCGGACACGGGAAGCGCCGACGCCGACGAACATTTCCACGAAATCGGATCCGGAAATGCTGAAGAACGGCACGCCTGCCTCTCCTGCAACAGCTTTCGCCAGAAGGGTTTTACCGGTTCCAGGAGGGCCCACAAGAAGAACTCCTTTCGGGATTCTCGCGCCGACCTGTGTATATTTCTCCGGTGCTTTCAGGAAATCGACCACCTCAACGAGGTCTTCTTTTTCCTCTTTTAAGCCCGCAACATCGCGGAACAGGACTTTTTTGTCTTTGTCGGTGGACATATGGGCGTTGCTTTTTCCAAAATTCATCATTTTGTTTCCGCCGCCTCCACCGCCGCCCATGGAGCGGTTCATCATCGACATGCCGAAAAGAAGGATCATACCGAGCAGCAGGGCCGGCAGGACGGACGTCATGAAAATGCTGTCTCTCTGGACATTCTGTACGGTGTACGTTACATCAGCATCCTCCAGAAGGCTGATAGCTGCGTTTACGTCAGTCACATTGACCGTATAACTGTCACCGCCCTGCTCCTGTACCACGACGGAGCCAGTCGGCACTTCTTTGTTCTGGACAATCTGCGCGGATGTCACTTTGCCGTCTTTTACGGCGGTTTCAAATTTCTGCTGACTTGGACTGCTGCCTGCGCTGATTTTTCCGGTGATATAGAACATGGCAAGCACGATAATCACCATAAACGCCGCGTAGAGTCCAAATCCACTGCGCTGTCTGTTCATATTTTCTTTTTACTCCTCGTCTTCGTGAAACTCCACTACTCCGATGTATGGAAGATTCCGATATTTCTGTGCGTAATCCAGACCGTAGCCTACGACGAACTCGTCCGGGATATCAAAGCAGGTATAATCTACTTTGACATCGCGCACTCTGCGCTCCGGCTTGTCGAGCAGAGTACACAGGTGTACGGATTTCGGATTTCTCTTTTTCAGGATGTCGATCAGATAGTAAAGCGTTCTTCCGGAATCGATGATATCCTCCACGATCAGAACGTCTTTTCCTTCCAGCGGCTGATCCAGGTCTTTTACAATACGGACAACTCCGCTGGACTTGGTGTCATCGCCGTAACTTGATACGGACATAAAGTCAAGGCTTACCGGCACTGTGATGCGTTTTGCCAGCTCGCACATAAAGAATACGCCGCCTTTTAAAACGCAGATCAGGTGCACTTCCTTTCCTGCGTAATCGCGGTTGATCTGGTCTGCTACTTCTTTAATTCGTCTGTCTACTTCTTCTTCGCTTAATAATACTCTGATTGTCTCTTTCATCTGTTTTCCTCCTTACCAACGCCAATCTGTATCTGCAGAACTGCTTTCGTGTCTTCCCCGACACGGCCGCTCTCTCCTCTGCGATACCCCACGACCCACCAGATCTCCGGTCCGTCGGCGAGCAGCAGAATGGAATCCCGCTCCTCTTTCGGTATCTTGGCATCAATCATATAATCTTTTAGTTTCTTTTTCCCGCCTTTTGCGGTTACTCTCAGATAATCTCCGCTTCTTCTCGTGCGGAGGACAAGACCGTCTTTTATTTTATCACAGTCAAAGCATTTCGTATACTTTTTTTCTTCAATTCTTTCGGGAAAAACCGATGTTTTTTTCACAATCGTGACTGGATTTTCTGCAAATGCGAGACTTTTTTCCTCTTTCCACCCGGCCGGAACCGGAATTGGAACTTCTTCGCCGCTTTTCCTTTTCCGTTCTTCTTTTAAATGCACTCCCTGCTTTTCCAGGCGGAGCGTCTCGTATCCGCGCACGGCGGTGATTCCATACGGCAGGCAGACACTTTTTCCGACCTGCTTTTCAAAAAGTTCCCGCACAGATTCCA
This sequence comes from Blautia sp. AF17-9LB, assembly GCF_003479185.1. Taxonomy (NCBI): domain Bacteria; kingdom Bacillati; phylum Bacillota; class Clostridia; order Lachnospirales; family Lachnospiraceae; genus Blautia; species Blautia sp. AF17-9LB. The sequence goes on along the minus strand of NZ_QUGU01000007.1, from coordinate 152,941 downwards.
GATGCTCCCTGGTAAGATCCTTCCGTTTTCCCGCCAGCTGTTCCAGAACGCGCCGGATCACGTAGCGCTGCAGAAGAGGCGCTTCGCTGCTCACCGCATCACGCAGCACAACCGCATTTTTCTCTGCGGATGCATACCGCTCCATCAGCTGATCCGTCTGCTGCTCCAGATATTCCTCCGTTTCCAGCAGGTCCAGCGATGTCTGTGCCATATGCGCGGCGGCACGCGGATTGACCTCTTCGGTCAGATACGGCAGCACATGGTGGCGGATTCCGTTCCTCGTGTAAGCATCCTCTGCATTCGTGCTGTCCTCACACCAGGAACACTTACGGCTTTCCAGTTCCTGCCGGATCTCTTTTCGTCCGACGCAGAGAAGCGGACGGATCACATTCCCCCGCACGGGGCGTAAGGAGGCAAGTCCGGCCAGCGACGTTCCCCGTGCCAGGTGATGCAGCATCGTCTCCGCAACGTCATCCTGGTGATGGGCGAGCGCAATTTTCACTGCCCTCTGCTCCTTTGCGCACGCTGCAAAAACTTCCTGCCGCGCCGCGCGTCCCGCCTCCTCCGTCGAGAGATGCTTTTCTTTTGCGATCTTCTCCACGGGACAGGAATAGAGATAGAACGGAACATCATATTCCCGGCACAGATTTTCTGCAAATGCCGCATCCCGCCCGGCTTCCGCGCCGCGCAGATTATGGTTGACGTGGACAGCCAGCAGCGAAAAGCCAAGCGGCTCCTGCAGTTCCCGCAGCAGATGAAACAGGCAGACGGAATCCGCGCCGCCGGAAAGGCCGAGCAGCACGCGTTCGCCTGCCATTACCATATGATACTGTTCCATAAAGGCTCTTACTTTCTCTCGCATCCTTCGTTTTTACTCCTATTTTTTCCAGATTCTGGCGACCAGAACCGTCATATCATCCCGTGCGCGGCAGCCGCCGAGGCGCAGCACGCGTTCCAAAAGCTCCCGGGCAAATTCCCGCGGCTCGCTGTTTTTCACTTCGAGAAGAAGCTGCTTCATCTGCTCCGTCCTGTCCCCGGGCAGCGCGTCCAGCACTCCGTCCGTCATCATCACAAGGTAATCACCGTCGTACAGCTTTTTCGTTGTGGTATCAAAATCCGTCTGGGAAACGAGACCTGCGGCAAGACTGGTCGACTCCACAACCTCCACCCACGTATCCCGCCTAAGGAACGTCGGCGATGCACCTCCTTTCAAAAAGCTGCAGACGCCTGTGTAGAGATTAATCGAAGCAACATCAAACGTGGAAAACATCCCTTCCTTTGGCTGCAGCAGAAGCATCGAATTGATCATCCGTGCCGCCATGATCCGCGGGAATCCGGCGCGCAGGAACTGTTCAAACAGCTCCACCACCGTCTCGCTCTCCCTGTTTGCCTCGATCCCGGAACCCATGCCGTCCGACAGGCAGAGGACAAACTGGCCGTTTTCGCAGAGCACACTGTAATTGTCCCCGGAGATACTCTCCTGCTCCTTGGTGATGCGTCCCACACCGTAGAGAACCTGGAATTTCACATCCTCCTGAAACAGCACCGTCTGGTATTCTCCGCTTAAGACCTGTGCCCCGTCGCGTACCGCAACCATCGGGATTCCGCACAGGGAACCGATCAGTTCCGCCGTCTGGCGAAGCGTGATCCGGCAGTGACGGCCCGCTTTGACCGTCATATAGATCTGTAAATGCTCTTTCGGCCGCTCCTGGAGCCAGATTTTCTGGACGAAAGCCCCGTTTTTCTTCATCTGGCGGCAGATTTTTTCCGAGAGCTCGTCCGGCAGACTATTGAGGCTGTACAGATCACACGCGGCGCGGTCCATAATCCCGGCGACTTCACTTAACTGTTCTGCCACCACGCGGCGGCTCTCCGCCACACGCCCCGACCAGAGCGCCGTCTGGCGTTCCTGCTGGTAGCGGTTCCAGAACAGTTCCAGAAAGCGGGAGCCGTTCAGGCAGGAGGCGTTCCATTCGCCTTTTGCACGGCTGATCTCGTCCTCATCCCCGTCGGCGATTGTCTGAAGAAGTTCCTGGCACCGCTCGCGCGTCAGGTTTCCGTACTGCTCCCAGCACCACGACGCCTTCGCACAGCGGCTACAGACTTCCTGCTGTTCTTTTTCCAGAATCTTGTCCACCCGGCCCGTCTCCGGCATCACACTTTTTGACGGCATCTGGTAAAAGCTCTCTGCCAGAACGCGGAACGAATCGGCGTAGTGCTCCATCTGCAGTTTCTGCGGATGATTGTCATAGACGGCCGCTTCCCGGCGGCTTCTTCTGGCTTCCAAAAAAATTTTAGCCATGTCCCCTGCTGACAGCAATGCGCCGATCAGGAACATGGCAATGATCCACTCCGGCATGTTCCGCTCCTCCTCTCTTTGTTCTGGACTTCAAAGGGGACTGCGAAATCATGCCCTTTCTTTATCTGTTTTGTTTATTTCGACTGGGATTCTTTAAATAAAATCTCATTATCCTTTACCATGCCAAGTTTTTCTCTTGCCGTTTTTTCTATGTACTCATCGGTCTGCATGTATTCTTTCAAGGCGGTAATATCATCGGTGCGCTGCTTCTCCTCTTCAATCTGGCTGTCCAGACTGGAAAGACGGGATGCATTTGCATTGACCTTCTGCTGAAGGCTGATTCCCTTTACGGTAAGGACTGCAACCAGGCAGCACAGGACTACGGTAATTGAGAACTCTGTTGTACGGCTCTTCTTTCTGACTTTTTTCTTTCGGCCAGAATTCTTTTCTTCCCTTTCTTTCATTCTTTTCTTTACCCTTGCTTTCTATTTTCCAACCGTCTGCAGCCAAACTATCTGTTGTTTTTCGTCCGCAGACTTGTTTCTTTTGTTCTTACATGTGTAGTTACATCTTACCGTTCTTCCCATGAAATTTCAACCTTTTTCTCCGTTTTTTCATACTTTTTACCAGCCATTTTCCTGGAAAAGCGAGGATTCGCCCTGCTTTTTTGATTCCCTTTGCCAGAAATTCCGGAAGAAAGCGTCCAAACGATGCGTGGTACAATGCAGCGCCCCCAAGGATGCCGCCAAACAGATACCCGCGGAGAATGCCGCTGTTCTCTCCGTAAATCCGTACAAACAGATACAGCGCTGCCGCAATCCAGTAGCAGAGGTCCTCTGCTGATACCGCCGCATGGCTGTGGCGGATCAGTTTCCGCGCTGTCTTGATCAGATCGTACCAGAACCCCAGGACTGCCCCCTGCCAGATGGAACAGGCGAGCAGAATCAGCTCCCGGGTGACATACTCACTCATTTTTACCGGAACAGCCGCGCAAGCGCAGACCCCTTCTTCTGCAGCGGCCCATGTTCCGTATAGACCAGGCTGTCGATGCTGCCTTCGATATCCGCCTCTCCCTTTTCCAGCTCCAGGCGGCCCACATGCAGCTCTTTTCCGCGGATGGTAAGAACACCGCAGACGGTCACGAGCAGAACTTCGTTCTCATCAAAGCTTTTCACATCCTGCACGCCGCCAAGAGAAAGTGTTTTCCGCTGTTCCAGCAAAAGGCGGTGCACCTGTTCGTTCATCTCCCCCATGCAAAAAACCTCCATACAATGGTCTATACACCCATTATATGAAGGTTTTCTCTTTTTATTCGCTGCACATGAATCCTGCCGCACTTCTTATAAGTAGCGGTAAAGCTCCTGTGCTTCTTCTTTTTTCACGGTTTCCTGCACATTCAGCACTTCTACCCTGACGGATTTACTTCCGAACTGAATTTCCAGTACATCTCCTGCCTTGACCTGTGCGGATGCTTTTGCCGGTCTGTCATTGACGAGGACACGGCCTGCATCACAGGCTTCATTGGCTACGGTACGCCGCTTGATCAGTCGTGATACTTTTAAAAATTTATCTAAGCGCATAGATTTTTACTTAGTTCATCATGTCCTTTAAAGCTTTTCCTGCTTTGAATTTCGGAGTTTTGGAAGCTTTGATTTCCATGGTCTCGCCAGTCTGCGGATTTCTTCCTTCTCTTGCTGCTCTTTCGGATACTTCGAAGGTACCAAAGCCTACCAGCTGAACTTTCTCACCTTTCTTTAATTCTTCAGATACTACATCGATAAATGCTTTTAAAGCAGCCTCTGCATCTTTTTTGGATAAATTTGTCTGCTCAGCCATAGCTGCAACTAATTCTGTTTTGTTCATGAGTTTTACTCCTCCTGTATCTTACATTTGTTTTTTACATGGTACGCGGGCCCGCTGATACACACGACCTGCCCTGCCGGCTGTTTTTCTTCCGGATGATCAGTCTGTTACGTTGACCGGCTTTTTCGCGTAGCTGTATATATTTATATACTAATGCGTCTCTCTTGTCAAGAAAAAAGTCCCCCATACCAGCGGTTTTATGGCGATTTCTGCCCAAAACAGACTCTTTTCCACCGCACGGCTAAAAGAAGGATCCCTTAACAAACCGCAGCCAGTCTGCCTGCTGCGCATTGAGTGTTTTTAGTTTCTCCGTATTCCGCCCGGATATCCACGATTTTCTGCTTCCGTAGTAGCGGTTTGCCAGTTTCCAGTATTTCCACGGATAGGAAAGATAGAGGCGGAGTGTCTCGATTTCCCCCTCATCGAGCGGCCGTCTGGCGCTGTAGGCGTTTAAAATCCGTTCTGCCGCGCGCTCGCTCCAGCCGTGTTTTTCCAGAATTTTCCGCATAAAATAGCCAAGATCTGCCACCTGGAGATCGAAGTTCCACTTGTCGAAATTGACCGCCGTTTCGCCTCTGCCGTTTTCCAGCAGAATATTGTGCTGGCTGAATTCCCCGTGGCAGACGGCGCCTTCTTCGTCCGCCCGCTGCCGCAGTTTTTCATAGGAAGAAGCTTTCATTTCCGCGGCCGCCCGCTCTCCCTGTTCCAGATACGGACCGGCGCTTGCCAGCAGCAGTTTTTCGAACTCATTTTTCTTCTTTTTTGTCTGCAAATACTTTCGGATCTTTCGAATTTCCACATTGTGGCGGATGCACTCCTCCACGATGGATTCCCTCCGGTATTCCATTTTCACCGGCAGATGAGCTGCCGTATGTAGCCGCGCCAGCGCGTCCGAGGCGCGGATAAGATCCTCACTGTTTCCCGTCTCACATTCCCGGCCCGGGTACCAGTTCCGCACAATGTACGTTCCTCCGTCGTCCCCGCGCGTTGCAAGCGCTCCATCTTCGTTCCGCAGAATCTGATCGCACCGCAGGAGCCCCGACTCCGTGATGCGGCACTGTAGAAGATACCGCTGCTCCAGTTTTTCTGCCGCCGTCCCGAACTCGCTGATCAGCTTATCCCCCTGTTCGGTGTGGCACAATAAAGCGCCCCGCACCCGCATTGTGCCGGAAGCCGTAAGACCGTAATGGGACAGCACACTCAATCCATAATCATACAAGAGCCTGACTCCTTTCCCTGTTGTGATCGTTTTTGGGGTCACGATTCAATGTATGCGTATCCGCCCTGTGCCATGCATACTGGTTTCTGTTTTTTCTTTCATCCCAAAAGCAATGTTGAAAGTGTTTTCTTTTTCTCTTATTTTATTGTTTTTAATTTCACCGCATGGTAAAATATTCCAAACTTGACAGGATGAAAAACACCTGTTATGGGGTTCTCTAAAATCATTTTATTTTAAGGAGGGTTTTTATGATTTTCTTACCACAGCCATCTTCCCTTTCCTACGGAGAGGGCACCTTTACAATTCACTATGACAGCCGCATTTTTCTCGATTCCGAGAGCCCGGCTGAGCTTTTTTCTGCCGCACAGCTTCTGCAGCAGGAGATTGAGACACAGACGGGATTCCGTCCTGCCATCTGCCGCCGTCATCAGCCGGTGGGATCACACCTGATCTATCTGACTGCCTCTCCGGAATTATCCCGTGAGGCTTATACCCTCGCTGTCACACCGGAAAACATCACGATCTGCGGATCTCTGGAAAGCGGCGTTCTCTACGGCGTGCAGACACTCCGTCAGATGATCCGCCAGGCAGGTGCTGTTCTTCCAACCGTCCTGATCTCCGACAAACCGGCCATGGAAAACCGCGGCTTCTACCACGATGCGACCCGCGGACGTGTTCCGACGCTTTCCTATCTGAAACAGCTTGCCGACACCTTGAGCTTCTATAAAATCAATCAGCTTCAGCTCTACATCGAGCACAGCTATCTCTTCGACGATCTGACCGAGATGTGGCGCGACGATACGCCGCTCACTGCAGAGGACATCCTCGAGCTGGACCGTTACTGCAAGGGACTTGGCATTGATCTCGTTCCGTCGCTTGCAAGCTTCGGCCATCTGTACAAGCTGCTCTGCACGAAATCGTATGCACATCTGTGCGAACTGGAAGGCTCTGCTTCGGCTCCGTTCTCCTTCTATGACCGCCAGGCGCACCATACGCTCGATATCACAAACCCGGAGAGCCTCTCCCTTGCCAAACACATTCTTTCCGAATATATGCAGCTCTTCTCCTCGAAGTATTTCAATCTCTGCGCGGATGAAACGTTTGACCTTGGAAAAGGGGCTTCCCGCGCACTCGCCGAGGAAAAGGGAACCACCGTCATCTACACCGAGTTTGTGACAGAGCTTGCCAACTATATCACTGAATCCGGCCGCACGCCGATGTTCTGGAGTGATGTCATCAGCCAGGAGCCGGAAGTTTATCATCTCCTGCCGAAGAACCTGATCTGCCTCCACTGGGATTATGCGTCAAATGTTTCATCGGAGCGTCTGACCCGCCTTGCCAATTCCGGTGCCGAGCATCTGTATGTGTGCCCGGGCGTACAGGGATGGAACCAGCTCATCAACAAGTATCATGAGGCGTATGAAAACATTTCCAGAATGGCGCGCTACGGCCACGAATGCCATGCGATGGGACTTCTGAACACTGACTGGGGCGATTACGGCCACATCAATCACCCGGACTTCTCCCGCATCGGCATGATCTACGGCGCGGCGTTCTCCTGGAATGCAGACATTCTGCCGGAGGAGGAAATCAACCGCCAGATTTCCGTGCTGGAATTTGGTGATGCTTCCGGAAAACTCGTTTCCGTGCTCGATCTTCTCTGCCATCAGGATGCGTATCCGTGGCGCACTGCCGTTATGGTACAGGAAGCACTCGAACTGCATCAGGACAAAGAAGAGGCTGCCGAACTGCTCCGCTCCTGCGCGGAAGGCGATGCGGATGCAGCAAATGCTTCAATCGACGCGCTCTGCGCCGTTCTGTACGAGAAAGCCGGCACCGTCCGCCCGGAGAACCGTCCGATGATCTATGCGTACCTGCTCGCCGCAGACGGCCTGAAAGTGCTGAACCGCCTGCTGCCGTTCCTGCGCGCTTCCCTTCTTTCCGAGGGCACTCTGCCGGAGAAAGAAGACTGTTTTGCACTCGCCGGAGATCTCGAACGGTGGCTGCACAGCTATAAAGAGCTGTGGCGCACCGTCTCCAAGGAGAGCGAACTGTACCGCATTGCCCATGTGTTCTGCTGGTATGCGGATCTGCTGCGTGATCTGAACGTATAAAACCAGCAAAAAACAAAAGAGAGCCGGGGACGGATTGTTCTGTCCCCGGCTCTCTTTTGTTTGCCGTTTTGGCTTTACAGCAGTGTTTTTACGTACTCTGTCAGGTATTCTTTTGTATTCTTCGCCGGATCTTTCATCACTTCTTCCAGCGCCGCGTTCAGGCATTCGCCGATTTTCGGGCCTTTTGGGACACCGAGTTCCATCAGATCTTTGCCGGAAACGGCCAGCATTTTCAACGTAAAGCAGTCGCCGTTATCGAGAATTTCTCTGACGCACTCCCTTACCTTTCCGATCCGTTCCAGGGTTTTCTCCCGCTGGTACAGGCTTTTGGCCATCGTATCGGCTTCCTGCACGATCATCAGTTTTTCGAACAGCTCCGGGCCGAGTTTGTTCAGAATACGGCGGATCACCGGTTTCTCCGGAGCCATGCGGCAGTCATGCCAGCGGATCAATGCTGCGACCTGGCGGATGGTTTCGTTGTCGAATTTCAGACGGCGCAGAATCGCTTTCGCCATTTTCTCCCCCGCCGGTGCGTGGCCTTTAAAATGATCGATGCCAGCCTCATCCGTTGTGCGGCACGCCGGTTTTGCAATGTCGTGGAGCAGCATCGTCCAGCGCAGAATCGGATCTGCCGGAACGTGCTGCAGAGCGGCAATCGTGTGCTCACCGACATTATAGCAGTGGTGCGGATTGTTCTGCGGCGTTTTCATCAGTTCATCAAACTCCGGCAGCACAATTTTTGTAATACCCGCCTCATAGACGGCCTCCATGTACTCCGGCCGCTTCGAGATCAGCAGTTTATTCAGTTCCACACGGATCCGCTCAGCGCTGATTTTTTCAAGCGTCGGCGCGAGTGCTATGATGGCATCCAGTGTTGCCGGATCGAGTTTGAAGCCGAGCTGTGCGGAAAAGCGGAGGGCACGCAGGATCCGCAGTGCATCCTCACTGAACCGCTCGGTCGGATTTCCGACACAGCGGATGACTTTGCGCTGTAAATCCCTGATTCCATCGAACAGATCCACAAGCCCCTCTTCGTTGTTGTATGCCATCGCATTGATCGTAAAATCACGGCGGCGCAGATCCTCGGCGAGGCTGAAGGTAAAGACCACTTCTTTCGGATGGCGGCCGTCCTCATACTCTCCGTCGATGCGGTACGTCGTGACCTCGTGCGCGCCGCTTCCGGCCAGAACTGTTACCGTTCCGTGCTCCAGTCCCGTATCCACGGTGCGGTCAAAAATTTCTTTTACCTGCTGTGGGGAAGCAGAGGTTGTAATATCCCAGTCGTCCGGCTCCCGCGCAAGAATCGTATCGCGCACACAGCCTCCGACCGCGTACGCTTCGAAGCCTTTCGCATGCAGGGAATCGATTACCATATTTACGCTTGGCGGCATTTTTATCTTCAAATTTGTTATCTCCTTTTTCTAAATCTGCTTTTCCAGTATAGCAGTTTCCTTTTTTTACCGCAAGTGTGGTTGCGGTTGTATTTTGGGGATTGCATGTGTATAATAGAGGTTAATAAAATTCGAAAGGGGATTTACATTTTTATGAAACTGGATCGTTACCGAAAATATGTCCGGGCCGGCGTTACTGCCTTTCTGGTACTTGCAGCGTCCATGATTTTTTACTACCTGCTCTTCCACCAGACTTCTGTGCGGACCGCCTTTCACAATGTCCTCAACATTCTCTCCCCCCTGATTGCAGCCCTGATTCTCGCCTATGTGATCAGCCCGATCATTAACTTCATAGAACAGCGGATCATCGCCAGACTCTTTGCCCGGCACGGAAAAACACAGTCGGTACGCTGTAAAAAGCTTGCGCGGGCGCTTTTGATTCTTCTGACGTACGTCTCCATGCTTTTCGCGCTGTACGGACTCATTGCGACCCTGATCCCGGAGCTGTTCTCAAGTATCACAAACATCGTCTCCAACTTCTCCAACTACGCAAACAACATTCAGGATTTTGCCACAAAAGTGCTGGCGAATTACCCGGAGATGCAGCAGACGGCAGACCAGTACATCTCCACGTTCTCCGCAAAGCTTTCCAACTGGCTGACCAATGACCTGATGCCGATGCTCCGTACGTTCCTTCTGAACCTCTCCGGACAGCTCGTCAACATGGTTACGTTTTTCAAAAACATTCTGCTTGGCGCGATCGTTGCGATCTACATGCTGTACAACAAGGAAAGCTACATTGCCAAGCTGAAAAAAGCAGTCTACGCGCTGCTCGGTCTGGATCACGGAAATGCCGTGATCCGCGACTGCCAGTATGTGAACCAGGAATTCAGCGGGTTCCTCGTTGGAAAAGTCATCGATTCGATCATCATCGGTGCCATCTGCTATCTTGTGACGAGCCTGATCGGCACCCCGTACGCACTGCTGGTCAGCGTAATCATCGGTGTGACGAATATCATTCCGTTTTTCGGCCCGTTCCTCGGCGCCGTTCCGTGTCTTCTGCTGATCCTTCTGATCGACCCTCTGCAGGCACTGTATTTCCTGATTTTCGTCGTTCTCCTGCAGCAGTTTGACGGAAACTTCTTAGGACCGAAAATCCTCGGCGAGACGACCGGCGTGTCCAGCTTCCTTATCATCATCTCGATTCTGATCGGCGGCGGCTTCTGGGGTGTCTTTGGCATGATCATCGCCGTTCCGGTCTGTGCCATTATCTGCACGGTCTGCCGCAACTTCGCCAACCGTCGTCTTGAAAAATATCACCTGCCGGATGACGATGCGTTTTACTTCCACATGGACCACATTGATCCGGAAACGAGACAGGCGATCCCATATCAGAAAAAGAAGATCGACGAGGCCGAAGTCTTCCACTTTCCGGGCTACCGGCTGCGCAAAGCGCTGACAAAGCTGACCACGGAAGAGTCTCCGGTTGATGCGCCGTATACACCGGCAAAGCCTTCGACCGAAGAGAAAAACTCAGATTCTTCCGATTCCGATCAAAAATAAATCGTATCTTACAAAAATGCCTTCTGTGCAGACTGTTTCCATTCTGCACAGAAGGCATTTTCTTATTTTTGCTTTTTATTTCTCGATTACAACCGTGCTGAGTGTCTCTGCCGGAAGATCGACACGCATGATATGTCCGTTGACACGCAGGAAGCAGCCGGAATCCTCTTTTGTGCGGTTCAGCAGGATCACAACGTAGCTTCCGTCTGGATTGACTGCGGCCGTTACATCCAGGTTTGCTCCGTATTTGCTCCAGCCGATGCGTTTTGCACCCGGAGCAATATATTTGGAAATGTGGCCGATGTAGTGGTACATGATCGGTTTGCGGTAATGGAAATCATCATCTACAATCAGACCTGAGGTGAATCCCATCGGTACGTGGCGCGGGCCGCCGTCTTTGTCTACGAGGAAGTTCCAGTCGATCCAGCGGTTCATGCCGGCGTTCAGGTTTCCGATCATATCGTGTGCATAATCTGCGGCGTCAAGGTAATCGACGTACTCTGGTGTCTGGAAGTTCACCGGTCCGAAACCACCGTCGCCAAAACCGATTCTGCCCGGCATGTGAATGGCACAGCACTCGGAAAGCATGAAGGTTTTGTCCGGGTATTTCTGTTTCATCAGCTCAACAGCCTCGAAGTGGTCGCCGGAATACCAGTGGAATGCGATACCGGCTACCATGTCCATGGTCTCCTCGTCAAGGACGGTCAGAACGTGCTCGATCATACGCTCTTTGTTGTGATCCCAGATGAAGATGCCGATCTTGTCCGTCAGGCCTGCTTTTTTCATCTCCGGATACAGATAATCTTTCAGGTAGGTTTTGGACTCTTCCGGTGTCCATACGCAGCTGTCCCAGGTGGTAGCCGCTACGGTCTCGTTCTGCAGGCTCAGCATCGTCACCGGGATTCCCTCATCGAGGTATGCCTGCAGATATTTTACGACGTATTTTGCCCAGCTTCCGTAATACTCCGGTTTCAGGCTGCCGCCGTGGTTTCTCTGCGGAATCTCTTCCGGAACCGGCATTCCCATTGCACCGTAAACAGCAGCATCATTCTTTGCGATCTTCGGTGCAGTTTTCCACTGATACGGCGGAGACCACGGGCTCATCAGAACACTGATCGGCTCTGCGGAGATTTCGATGGCTTTTTTCAGCATCGGAAGGACATATTTGCGGTCGCGGTCGATCGAGAAGGTTGCCAGATCCGGGTCTGCGATCGGGTCTGCGACTGCCTGATACTCCTCAAGGGAATAATCACAGCTGTCGATCGGCACGCGGACAAATCTTGCATGAAGGCCGTCCGGTCCGAAAATATCCTGTAATGCCTGATTCTGTGTTTCCTCATCCATACGGGACAGCAGGTATGCGCTGCTCTCGGTCATGGCGCCGCCGAAGCCCTCGATGGTCTGGAACGCAAAGTCCGGATACAGGTTGATGACGTTCGACTCAATCATTTTTACGCTCTTGGACTCGTCTTCCGGTGCCAGCGCTTTTTCCCAGGTTTTTGCTTCCCCTTTTACATGGTACGTTGTAATCTGTTTTGCTTTCATTTTCTACACTCCATTTTTCACATGTTTTGCGGCATTTACTGAAAATCCGCTGTTTCATGCTTCCACTATACCATGCTCTCATCTTCTTGTTTAGTGCCTTTTTCGGCAGAAAATTAGGGCATTTCCGCTTTTCTGATTCTTACCCACTGGCCCATCGGGCGGTCTCCTTTTTCCTTTTCATACCGCTTCTGCATTTCCTTCATGCTGCAGCCGTACCGCTCCTTAAACAGACGCGACACCGACTTGTAGTTTTCGCAGCCGTGTTTCGGCAGAAGTTCCATGATCCGCGCCTCGGGATGCTGCAGGTCGCGGCAGATCCGGTCGAGCCGGATTTCATACAGATACTGGTAGACCGTCAGACCGAGGTACCGTTTCAGAAGCTTCGACAGATAATTCGGCGTATAACCAAAGTGCTCCGCGACCTGCGCCACCGTCAGCTTTTTGGCGTAATGCTCCTCAATATACCGCATGACCTCGCGGATCTGCTGTACGGCCTTCTGATTCTGCGGAATGTGTTCTTTTCCGATCCGCACCGCATAGTCCACCAGTAAGCGGTACAGCGCTTCAAGAAGAAGGCTGTCGAATTTTAACTGATACCCTTCTTTCTGCGCACCGTACACCTCATCCATCTCCCGGAGAACTGCTTTGAATTCTGCAAGTTTTTGTTTTTCCGCCTCACTGGCCGATCTTTCATCCACAACAAAGTAAAGCTGATCGTAATGCTCCATGTACTGCAGCAGCATCTCGTACGGAACCTGCAGGACGATGGCCTGATTCGGATAGGCCGTCACGGCGTGGATCGTGCCGGAGTTGATGACGAGAAGTTCATCTGCCCCGATCTGCCGCTCGCCGCCGTCACCGAAACGCACTTTCAGACGGCCTTCCAGAAGATAAATGATCTCCAGATCGTTGTGCCAGTGCGGCGGGTTGCTGTAGCCGCCGTCGTCGATGCTGTGGAAAAAGCGGATGCCGATATCCCCGTTTGCCGTAATCCATTCGAAATTGCTCTCCATGGTGCCCTCCCGTTTCTTGTCTTTTCGTGTATACAGACGAAGCGCGTCTGAACTTTCTGTTCGTTCAGGCGCGCTCCTTCTATTATCTTTTCTGCTACAGGGACATGGTAATTTCCCGCCCTGTGCGGTGGTATTTCTGAAAAGTGACTCCGGACGCCTTCATCATCCGTTTCGATGCGATCACGGACGGGGTGTCCGCGTACTTGTCGCAGTCGTAGATCACCGTTTTGATTCCCGCCTGGATAATCGCCTTGCAGCACTCGTTGCATGGGAACAATGTCACATACAGCTTGGCTCCCTCGAGGCTTCCACCGCGGTAATTCAGGATGGCGTTCAGTTCACTGTGCGTTGTGTAAAGATACTTGTTTTCCAGCGGATTTTCACTTGTCTTTCCCCACGGGAACTCGTCGTCCGAGCAGCCTCTCGGGAAACCGTTGTATCCCATGGACAGAATCTTGTTGTCCTCGCTCACAATGCAGGCTCCCACCTGTGTGTGCGGATCCTTCGAGCGCATACCGGCAAGCTGGGCAACTGCCATGAAATATTCATCCCAGGAAATATAATCCTCTCGTTTATCGCTCATACCCATTTCCCCTGTGTTTTCTTAACGTACTTTGCTTCCGCTCTTATTTCGTACCGAAGATACGGTCTCCGGCATCGCCGAGGCCTGGTACAATGTAGCCGTGCTCGTTCAGATGGTCATCCAGTGCTCCGACGAAAACATCGACATCCGGGTGAACCTCATGCATTTTCTCGATTCCTTCCGGAGATGCGATGATGCACATGAAGTGGATCTTCTTTGCGCCTTTTTCTTTCAGCATGGTGATGGCTGCCGTTGCAGAACCGCCGGTTGCCAGCATCGGGTCGGTTACAAATACTTCACGGCTTGCGATGTCTGACGGAAGTTTACAGTAATACTCAACCGGTGCCAGGGTTTCCGGATCACGGTACAGACCGATGTGTCCGATTTTTGCTGCCGGAATCATAGCCAGCATACCTTCTACCATACCAAGACCGGCACGGAGGATCGGCACAACTGCCATTTTCTTTCCTTCGAGCTCTTTTACGGTTGTTTTGCAGATCGGGGTTTCAATTTCAACGTCTGTGAGCGGCAGCTCTCTGGTTGCCTCGTAGCACATCAGCATTGCAATCTCGCTGATCATCTCGCGGAACTCCTTGGAGCTTGTGTCTTTCTTTCTGATAATACCGATTTTGTGCTGGATCAGCGGGTGATCCATGATGACTGTTCTTGCCATTTTCCCTTCTCCTTTGTTTTGTTTAAAATTTATTCATTTTCTCCTTCATGCTCAATCAAATGAATCCGGCGTTCGTGACGCTCTTCTCCGGAAAATGGAGTGTTCAGGAAGGTTTCTACGATTTTGATTGCAAGGCCAGGGCCTACAACGCGTCCTCCCATCGCCAGTACGTTGGCATCGTTGTGCAGGCGGGTTGCCTCTGCGCAGAAGCAGTCGGTGCAGAGTGCTGCACGGATTCCTTCCATTTTGTTTGCCGTGATAGAAATGCCGATTCCGGTTCCGCAGATCAGGATTCCCTTATCACACGTTCCGTTCTGGATCGCATGGCCTACTTTTCTGGCGTAAACCGGATAATCAACTGCCTCGTTGCTGTAGCATCCGAAGTCCTGATATTCCAGTCCCTGTTTATCCAGATATGCTTTTACCTCCTGCATCAGCTCATATCCGCCGTGGTCACATCCTAAAGCTATCATTGTTCTTCCTCCTCTTTCAGCCGCGCAAGAACACCTTCAATCAGGAATTCCAGCGCTTCATAACATTTTCCGTATTCGGTAAGCGGTTCCCCGTAAAGGGCGGGGATGTCTCCTGCCAGCCGCAGAAATCCGGCGATCGTCTGCAGATGGGGCGCATCCGGGAAGTCCTCACGGATCTTTTCCCTCTGACTGTCCTCCATCACAAGAAGCAGCGTGTCGTCGTTGATGTCCTCCGCGGTAAGCGGTGTGGTGGTGTGGTCTTTGGCCGAAAGCCCGTTGCGCGCAAGCACTGCCTCTACCTTCTGGTTGACCGGCTGCGGAAACAGAACGACAAGCCCGCGGGAACCAATTTCCATCGGCCACGGAAGCTCTTTGCTCTGCAGAATCGCCTTCGCCATCGGTGCGCGCGCGGTATCGTCCGCGTCCACAAATAAAATCCTGCTGTAATGTTTCACTGTTATACCTCTGCTACTTTGTGGCCTGCGGCTTTTAACAGGCGGTTCATGATCGCCTGCCCCATACGCGGGGTGTCGAAAGCCTCGGAATAAATCACTTCCACGCCGTCCTCATCGAAGTCGCGCAGAATCGCAAACAGGTGATGCGCGATCGTCGCATCTTCGGCGCGCAGCCCGATGCTCTTGATATCTCCTGTGGTGTACTGCTCCCGTGTCTCATCGGTGCAGATTACGCCCACTTTCTTTCCTGCCTTTTCCTGTTCTGCGGCAAGGCGGTTGATTTCCGGTATCACCCGTTCCATCTCGCCCTGGATAATCGTAAGGTCTGCCTTCGGCGCATAATGTTTGTAGCGCATGCCCGGTGCCTTCGGACGCACATGGCTGTCCTCCGCAAGGATTCCCGGATCGACACGCACGGTTCCAAGCACTTTTTCCAGCATCTCTTTGTTGTAATAGCCCGGGCGGAGAATCGTCGGAATCTCCTCTGTAAAATCGACGATGGTGGATTCGAGGCCGATCTCGGCGTCTCCTCCGTCGATGATACAGTCAATTTTGTCCCCAAGGTCCTCGATCACATGCTCGGCTTTCGTCGGGCTCGGCCGGCCTGATGTATTGGCGCTCGGCGCTGCGATGAAGCCGCCTCCGGCTAAGATCAGTGCGTTTGCCACTTTGTTGCTCGGGTAGCGCACGGCTACGGAGGTAAGGCCTCCCGTCGTCTCGAGCGGAACGGCATTTGTTTTCTCAAAAATCATCGTCAGCGGTCCCGGCCAGCATGCAGCTGCCAGTTTGCGTGCACTCTCCGGCACGTTTGCCGCTACGGTTTCGAGGTCCTCCATTCTTCCGATGTGGACGATCAGCGGGTTGTCCGACGGACGGCCCTTTGCCGCATAAATTTTCTCGGAAGCTTTGGCATCCAGCGCATTTCCGCCAAGACCATATACGGTCTCGGTCGGGAATGCCGCCAGACCGCCGTTTTTCAGAATCTCTCCTGCTTTTTCGATCGCGCTCTGATCTATGTTATCTTCTGTCATCCTGGCAATCCATGCCCTCATATGTTTCTTCCTTCTTTCCATCTGTTCCAGCGCACAGTGTTTCCATCTGCGCACACTGTTTTGATTATACCATTTTCCGGCGCAGTTGAAAACCCTTGATTTAAAGAAGCTCTTTTAACTGAGCCGTGCGGTACGCCTCGATCAGTTCCTTTAATTCACGGATGCGCTGCCGGATCTGCCGTCCCTGATCCGTATCGCCGACTAACTGGCGCTTCATGTTGTACCGCACCGCCACCTGGCGGGAGACAATATCCTTCTCCTCCTGGATTGCTTTTTCTGTCGATTCAAACGGCTCGTGCGCGGTGAGGCTGAGGCCGTACGAGTTGTAAATCAGCGTGTAACCCGCGATGCCGGTTTCTTTGTGGTACGCCCTGCAGAAGCCGCCGTCGATGATCAGCACCTTGCCGCCGCATTTGACCGGGCTTTCACCAGCACTCTGGTGTACCGGGACGTGGCCGTTGATAATATGTACATTTTCACCGGCAAGCCCGAACTCCTGTAAGATCCGGTCCGCCGTCTCCTCTTTCTCGATCAGGCGGTAATACGCGTTTTTCACCTCGGTCCAGGTCTCTTTTTCTGCGAGGAAATACCGCTCAAATGTTGTCATCTTGTCGCGGCCGTACAGCGGGGAATTCGGCGCAGTCCACAGATACCACAGCGTATTGCGGCCCTGCTCCCGTTTTTTCGGATCGCGGCTTACAAATGCGCGGCGCACGTTGTGCTCGAGGATATCGTACAGTGCTTTTCCCTTGTATTTCTTTCCGTCGACCTGTACCTCTTTTAAGGTGCCGTCCTCATTCATCGGCATGCAGCCGTGGTACAGCAGATTTCCATTGTAGACGCGGTAGAGGCTTCCTTTTTTGAGCAGGAAATCGACGTGCGCCTGCAGTTTTTCGCTGTTTCGGAAGGCGAAGATCAGCTTATCGAGCACTTCTGCCTCTTTTTCTGTCAGCTCGTCCGGATGCGCCGGGTCGATCGTCGGAAAGCTCTTGTCGCGCAGAGCATATGTTTTCTCCCCAATCGTCACCGTTCCGTTCTGGTAATCGATCTTTTCCAGCAGACGGCGGTTTTCCATGCCGTACTCCGGGTTCTCACGGATCAGACGGTTCTCGAGCTTTAACTGCATTACGGTGATGGCCTTGTGCATGCGGCGCTCCAGCATCTGCTGGGAATTTCCGCTGTCCTCGCCGCCTTTTGCGGCAAAGCATTCGCACGGATCATCGCCGTACGTCTCGAGAGCAAAGGTGGCAAGCGGAAGCATATTGATGCCGTAGCCGTCCTCCAGCACATCGAGATTGCCGTAGTGGAGGCAGATGCGGATCGTGCTGGCCACGCACGCCGGCTGGCCGGTCGCAGCGCCCATCCAGAGCACATCGTGGTTGCCCCACTGGATATCGAGGGAATGGTAATTCATCAGGCAGTCCATGATTTTATACGGCTCCGGACCGCGGTCAAAGATGTCGCCGATGATGTGGAGATGATCAACAACGAGCCGCTGAATCAGCTCTGCCACGGCAATGATGAAGTTCTCGGCGCTTCCGATTTCGAGGATAGTCTGGATGATCGCCTCGTAGTATGCTTCTTTGTCGAGCACCTCCGGCTTTTCGGTGATCAGCTCCTCGATGATATAGCCATAATCCGCCGGCAGGGCTTTCCGCACTTTGGCACGGGTGTATTTGGAAGAAACGATTTTGCAGACGTCGATCAGGCGGTACAGCATGACCTTGTACCAGTCATCGATGTCCTCCTGCTGCTTTTTCTCCATCTCCAGGCGCTCTCTCGGGTAATAGATAAGGGTTGCAAGCGCACGTTTTTCCGAAATGCCGAGCGTGTGGCCGAAGACATCGTCAATCTTCTTTCGCACGGCACCGGAACCGTTGCGGAGTACATGAGAAAAGGCTTCGTATTCGCCATGAATATCCGAAAGGAAATGCTCCGTGCCTTTGGGAAGGTTGATAACGGACTGCAGATTGATGATTTCGGTCGCTGCTTTTTCGATGGTCGGGTACAATTCTGCGAGATATTCCAGATAATTTTTTTCGTTTTCCATGAGGACCTCCTGCCTGGGTTGTTTTTTCTTATTTTATAACGAACTCCCCTTCGGCACAACCCTTTTTCTTCTTTCGATACACCGGGTGCGTCCCCTCATGGAAGATATAATAGCTCACATAGTCCGTAAGAAAAATCCCAACCGCCGAGAGCAGATACCAGATCCCGAAAAAACACGGGCAGATTAATCCTTCGCAGATGGAAAACGGCAGCGTACCATAGTCCCACATGCGGTAATGCAGCACCCTCAGGGAAAACATCCCCGAATACAGTTCAATGGCCGTAATCAGGACGGCGGATACCATCATCTGAAACGCCAGCGGAAAGCGGCGCAGCCCGGCGTCTTCCAGCATTCCGATTCCTGCAAGGGACATTCCTCCGGCAATGCCCATCAGGCGGAAGCTGTAACCCCGGTAGGTGACTTCGATGGCAATATAAATACAGTAGCCCAAAAGAAAAAACAGCAGATACTTCTTCGCTTTCATTCGTTTTTCTCCCATTCTAATTGAGAATCTTTTCTCTTATTCCCAGTATCTCTGTCTTTTCTCTTTTTATCCGCTTGCATTTTTTCTTTTCCATGTTACAATACTTTCATGTTTCGAAAGAAGTTTCGAATAGAAAGGACAGAAAAAAGAATGGCATTTAACCCAATAAAGTTAATGGAATTAAAAAATCTGAGAAACCGTTTCGCCCAAAACCACCCGAAGTTCGTAAAATTCATGAGCGATCTCGCATCCTCGCAGATCGAGGAGGGAACGATTCTCGAAGTCACGGTGAAAAAACCGGACGGCCGAACGATGGTTTCCAATATCAAGGTGACTGCTTCGGATCTTGAAATGCTGCAGGCAATCAAACAGATGTAACATATTTTTCGTGGCAAAAAGCCGCTTTCGACGAGCGGCAGGCTTTTGGACACACGATATTCCTCGAGATACTGCGTCACCGTCTTTCCCGTCATTTTCCGGAAGCGGCGGCAGCAGACCTCGCGGGACAGATGCACCTGCTCACCAAGCTTTTCGAGCGAAATCACGGATTCTTACCATTACTCCGATGCATTCCTGACGATCGAAGCGCCGTTCTACTTCCTGCTCGGCCTTCTCGCCGTCTACCGCACCTCGATTCAGAGTATGCAGAACGGACGCACACCGTTTGCCTGGTTCGGTGCGGTTGCACTGCTGATTCCAGTCTACTATCGGATGATGATGAAGCCTGTAAAAACAGTGTAATCAAAATTGGTCCACCGGATATTGATATGCCTGGCAACGCAAAACCCGGAATCCTTTCGCTCCTCTTCTGAGGTCTTGAAAAGATTCCGGGTTTTTTATTTTGCTGTTTTCTCTTCCCAGATTGTCTCCAGATTTTTTCCATCAATCCAGATACAGCGGTACACCCGCTTCATCTGCTCATCCAGTTCCGCTTCCCGGTCCGTCTTTACAATCACATGGCCGATCCGGTCAGTTCCATCTGCCATGGCAGAAACTTCATGCCCCTCCGGATAATCCAGGACAAGCTCCAGCCCTTCCTGACGCAGACGTTCGACCTGATCCCGGTCGATTTGTGTGATGGTTCCGCTTACCGGACTCAGCAGCAGTTTTGCCATGCACGGGCAGCTTTCCGTCTGCTGAAAATCCGTTTCTTCCCCGAGGGCGCTTTTGATCATCTGCTCATAAAAATCAAATCCGTAATACGTTGAAATCAGTTCCGGAATGCAGGTTGCCCCGGTTCTTCCGCCCATTTCAATGATCCAGACCTTCTCTCCGTCCACAAAGACATCCGCATTGACGGAGCACTGATCGGCACCGGATGCGGTGACGGCCAGCTGCATCTGGCGGGCAATTTCTTCCCGCAGTGCCCCGCTGCATCCATACGGAAATGCGTGGCCGACCGGAACGGTCGTGTGTGCACCGCGGTATACAAATTTCGTGTGCGGTGCCAGAAAGACCAGTTTGTGGTTCTGCACAAATCCATCCACGCCGATTTCCGTTCCGCGGAGGAATTTTTCAACCAGCACATAATCTCTTGCCGAACCGTTTCTCGCATTTTCATACGCTTCTTCGATCTGTCCGGAATGCTCCACCACGGTAATTCCGCGGCTTCCTGAACTGTCCACCCGTTTTACGACAACCGGGTATCCAAGCTGTTCTGCGGCTTTTTGTGCCTCCTCTGCGCTTCTTACCCGCATCCCGTCTGCCGCGGAAACGCCGCCCTGCCGGAATGCGTCTTTCATCTTTGCCTTATCGGTCAGAATTTCCGCCGCCTCATACGGAATGCCGGACAGATGCATCTTTTCACAGACATAGCCGATTGTGCTGACGGCCACATCGGTTCCCGATGTACAGATTCCGTCGATCTGTTCTTTTTCCGCCGCCGCAAGAATCGCTTCTTTATCCCGCGTATTCAGTTCATAAATTTTATCTGCAAGTGCAAAACCCGGATAATCGCCGGGAATACTCACTACGATCGTGTAAAGACCCATTCTGCGTGCAGTCCGGATCAGCGGCACCTGGTAAATACCGGCACCTAAAATCATGATTTTTTTCACTTTTTTTCTTCCTCATCAGATACGTTAATGGTTTCCCGCACAATATACTGCGGCGTGCGGTTCAGAATCAGAATCATCTTTCCGAGGTATTCTCCGATGATGCCGAGCACCATCAGAATCAATCCGGAAAAAACAACGATGGCGCAGATCGTCGAAGACCAGCCAACCATCACGGTCGGATTGATGAGCTTTCGGATGGCAATCATGATGGCTGCCAGAAAACCGCCGGCTGCAGAAACTCCGCCGAGAACGGACGATATGCGAAGCGGAATTACAGAATAGTTCCAGTAGGCAAGCCACAATTTGATCAATTTCTTTAACGTATAGTTGGAAGTTCCCACTGCACGTTTGAAATGCTCCACCTCTACATTTCCGATTTTGTGTGTCGTGCGGTAGAAAATGCCGTCAATATAGGGATTGAAGCTGTCGTATTTTACCACCTCGTCCTTGATCTGGCGGGTAATCATCCAGAAATTGCTGGAAACGATGTCTTTTGGCCGTCCGAGAAGAATCCGGGAGGAAACTTCGTTCAGTTTGCTGGTGACATTTTTCAGGAACGAATTTTTCCGTTTCGGATAGCAGCCGTAAACCAGATCGTATCCTTCTTCCATCTTGTGGATCAGTTTGCTGATCTGGGACGGATGTGTCTGCATGTCATCGTCCATGCCGAGAATAAAATCTCCTTCGGTGTAGTGGAGTGCCGCCATCAGCGCATTGTGCTGGCCGAAATTGCGCAGCAGGTTGATGCCCTTGACATTCTGATACTGCTCACCGAGCTTCTTGATCTCCCCATACGTATTGTCTTTCGGGGAACCGTCGTTCACCAGGACAAATTCGCAGTCATATCCGTCCATTTTCTTGAATTCTTCCATCACCATCTCTACAACTTTCCGGATCGTTGCCTCGGAATTGTAGCATGGGATGACTATTGAAATCAGTTTCATTTTTTTCCTCCATCGGTATCGTTCAGAATGCAGTCATAGAACAGCGGCGTGCCTCCGGTATGGATAAAAAGCACATCGCAGTCCTGTAACTGATGTTCTTCTATGTACTGCTTCATTCCCCAGAATGCCTTTCCGGTGTACGTCGGATCCAGCGGAAGGCCGTTCCGGCAGAACTCTTCCCGGATCACCTGTAAAATCCGCTCATCGTACTGGCCGTATCCGCCCTGGCGGTATCCCATTTCCAGATGAAGTTCACTCTCCCATCCTTCCGGCAGCACGAGATGATTCTTCGCAAAATAATCGGAAATGCCGCTCTCCATGATGCGGATGGCTCGGTCGTACTCGCGGGATGAAATCGAAAGGCCGATGATCTGCTCCGTTCCCTGCTCGAGCAGTTTTCCGCTTACCAGGCCGCACTGGGTCGAGCCGGTTCCGGATGCTGCAAAGATATGAGAAAAAGAAATGTTCTGTTCTTTCTCCCACGCAAGAATCTCGCGGTAGCCGTCCACGTAGGCCTGTACCGGTGTGCCTTCATTGCCCGTTCCGAATTTATCCCCGAAAATATAATATGGGTGATATCCCTCTTCTGTCAAACGGTTCATCGTCTTCTCGACGGTCTGTGCAATCTCTGTTTTTCTGCACGGAATGACTTCGGCTCCGAGCCATTTCATCAGACGGCTGTTGTTGGTTTCGATCGGGTGTTCTTCGTTTTCTTCAGAAGAACAGATCATATAGCATGGAATTTTCTCGGCACAGCACAGATTGGCCAGCACGCGGCAGAGGTTGGATCTGCTGTTTCCGTAGATGATCATGCAGTCTTTGTTTTTCTCCTGCATATCCTGGAAAAAAGCACGTCCGATGCGGACTTTGTTTCCGCCTAAGGAAAACGGAAGAAGATCCTCCCGCTTGCAGTACAGGCGGACGCCTCTGTCGTTTGGAAATTCCAGTTTCTGAATTGGTGTCTGTATCATTGTTTCTCCTCTTTTATTCTTGTTTCAACTCACAGTCGGTATTTTCACGGAGTCTGACATGCCGAAAATAGTTCGACTGTGACTTGCCTCATGTCAGTGGAGGATACCGATTTTTCTCCGCCCGCCACTTCCGTTATGTTTCTTTTAACAATTCATCCCACCGCTTTAGAAGCTGGGGACTTCTTGTCTACTGGTGTTAAATTCCGGCATGTACCGGAAGCTTTTCCCTATTATAGACTATTTTTCTCTGCGTGGCAAGCCGTGCCGGAAACAGGAAAAGCCCGCCGGTTTTTGTTTTCACATCTGCCGGCGGGCTTTGGGGATTTTTTACGTATTCTGTTTTTTCGTCCGGGACCTGTTCAGGCTTCCTGCGGTGCGGCAAGATTGGCCACAATCCGCGCCACCTGGGCTATCTCCGGGATTTTTGTGTACTCGGCGCAGCTGTGTACCTGATTCATCGAGGTTGCGATGACAAGCCCTTCGATGCCGTGCTGTGCAAAGACGTTGTTGTCGCTGCCGCCGAAAGTTTTTTCGAATGCAGCGGTCAGGCCTTCTTCTGCAACGGCGCTCTCGTAATGCCTTGCGGCATCGCTTGTCAGCGGCGTCTCATACGCATGGATATTCAGCTTTTCTTCCCAGACCAGCTTCGCACCAATCTTCTCTGCTTCCTGCTGGAAGGTTCTGTGATATGTTTCCAGAAGCTCCATGGCCGTCTCGTGGTTCAGGCTTCGAATTTCGCCTTCGATCACGCAGCTTTCCGAAACGATGTTGGTACCGGAGCCGCCGCCGATTTTTCCGATGTTGGCAGTGGTGCTTTCATCCACGTGGCCCTGCGGAAGCTGTGCGATTGCGCGGGCGGCCGCCTGGATGCTGTTGATGCCGTCCTCCGGGTGGAAACCGGCGTGGGCGGCTTTTCCCTGGATTTTCGCCGCGAAGGAAACGAGTGTCGGTGCCGCGTAGGCGGCTGCACCGATCGCGCCGCTTAAATCCAGAACGTATGCTTCTTTTGCCTGCACCTGGCTGTAGTTGAAGGCATTTGCGCCTTTGCAGTACAGCTCCTCACCAGTCGAGATCAGGATTTCGATCGGGCGGTGCGGTGTTTTGGTCTCGATGATGTGGCGGACAACTTCATAGATGGCTGTCACACCGGCGAGGTCGTCGGCGCCAAGAACCGTCGTGCCATCGCTCGTTACGGTTCCATCCTCATGGGAGACGGCTTTTTTGCCTTTTGCAGGCTCAACAGTGTCCATGTGGGCCGCAAAGAGAACCGGGGCTCCTGCAAGGCTGCCCGGAATGCGCGCGAACAGATTGCCCGCATTGGAGCCGGTCTGCTCCTGCGTATGATCTTCTGTAAGCGTAACCCCGATTTCGGCGAATTTTATTTTTAAGGTGTCCGCCATCTCGCGCTCCTCTAAGGACGGCGAATTGATAGATACCAGCTCCGCAAAAAAATCAGCAATTCTTTTCTCATCTATCATAATCTTTTCTCCTACTCTTTGGCTGTGTCCGCAATTTAAATAACATACTCAGGCTGCGCCATAATATGCATCTTGCTGAAGAACTCCCGTGTTCTCTGATTCTGCGGATGCTCGAATACTTCTTTCGGTGTTCCGTCTTCTACTACGTGTCCTTTATCAAGGAAGATCACACGGTTCGACACATGGCGGATAAAGTTCATCTCATGGGAAACCAGAAGCATTGTATATCCCTGTGCCGCAACTTTTTTAATAACATCCAGAACCTCTCCAACCAGCTCCGGGTCAAGGGCTGAAGTCGGCTCGTCGAGCAGCAGAATCTGCGGTTTCATGGCGAGGGCTCTTGCGAGCGCCACCCTCTGCTGCTGTCCGCCGGACATATGTTTCGGATAATGGTTTGCCCATTTCTCCATGCCGACCAGTTTCAGTTCTTCTAATGCAATGGCTCTGGCCTCGTCTTTTTTCATCTTCTTGACAACAATCAGGCCTTCCATCACATTTTCCAGTGCGGTTTTCTTCTCAAACAGATTGAACCGCTGGAACACCATTCCTGTGTTCTGTCTTAAATACAGAAGCTCTTTCGGTTTCCGCTCGGAAAGGCCGATCACCTTGTCCCCGATCGTCACCGTTCCCTTCTCCGGTGTCTCAAGGCGGTTGACGCAGCGCAGAAGCGTTGATTTTCCGGTTCCGGAAGGACCGATGATTCCCACAACATCGCCCTGTTTGATCTCGAGGCTGATGTCGTCGAGCACCACGTTGTCGTTATATTTTTTTGATAAATGATCAATTTTTATCATTTTTCTTACCCTCCCCGTTTGCGGACGCCAGCTCTACCTGGTCCGGAATCCGGATTTTATTTTCAATTACGCGGATGATCTGCTCGATCACCAGCGTTACCAGCCAGTAAATGATAGCCAGTGAAACGTAAACTTCAAAGTAGCGATACGTTCTTCCTCCAATAATCTGGCCCTGTGCGGTAATCTCGACAACGGCGCAGGTAAAAGCAAGAGACGTTCCTTTGATGATACTGATAAAAGAGTTTCCAAGGGTCGGAAGCGCAACCTCAAAGGCCTCCGGCAGAATGATGCGGCGCAGTGTCTGCGGATACGTCATGCCAAGTGCATGTGCTGCTTCGATCTGGCCCGGGTCAACGGACTGCAGGGCCGAACGGATAATCTCAGCCATAAAGCCCGACTGGTTCAGTCCCAGAGCGATCATCGCATAGACGAAACCGGAAATATTGGCAACCGCCAGATTCGTTCCGAACTGCTGGTTGATTGTCTTGAACATCATGGGAATACCAAAGAACGCAACGTACAGCTGTACGATGACCGGCGTGCCGCGGAGCAGTGAAATCAGAAGATTCGTAATCTGCGTCAGCACTCTGATTTTTTTCATTTTGATGATCGCCATCACAAGTCCCAGTCCCAGTCCGATCAGCATAGAAACCACGGCCAGTTCCAGCGTGATCGGCAGCTTTGTCAGCAATTCTGGTATGGATGAAAATACCAGTGAAACGTCAAATAATTTTCCCATGATTTTTTTCCTCTCTTACACGTATTTTTCTACCAGTACACAGGTAAAGCCAAGATTTTTCTTCGGCTTTTTCGGCTCTTCGTCTTTCTTCGGTGCATGGTGGTCGTATACCGACAGGTCAGCGTCCGGATTCAGTTTGTAGCCTAATTTCTCATAAAAGCCTGCGGCGCGGTCCTGGCTCGTGATGACGATGTGATCGACACCGTATTCTTTCAGCCATTTCTCAGCGGCTTCGATCAGCACGCGGCCGTATCCGCTTTTCTGTTTTTCTCTGACAACACAGACACGCTCGATTTTTCCTGTCTTTTCCGCCGGAAATGCGATGCGGCAGCCGGCTACCGGCTTGTGATCTTCTGTCAGCAGAATCGCCTGCAGATCATCTTTGCTCTCGTCCTGTCCGAATTCCAGTTCAATCGGAATGTTCTGTCCGCAGCAGAACGCATCGGTTCTGACGTAATCATATGCTTTGTATTTCCACTCTTCGCTTCCCTTTTCTACCCGGTAAATTTCTGCCATGTTTTTCGCTCCTTTTAGAATCGGGAAACGGATGTTCTCGATCCGCTTCCCGTCTGTTTTGTAATCTCTTCTGTTTTTATTTCGAAAACGATATTCTAGTTTGGTGTCTCATCAAAGTATTTCTCGTCCGGGCTGGTGTCCACGCCGAGATACTCGGTTGTGATCTTGGAAAGAGTTCCGTCTTCTTTCATCTCTTTTAAGGCTTTGTCAACATCCTCGCGGAGTGCTGCGCCCTCTTCGTTCTTTCCAAACAGGAAGTAGGTATTGTTCTGCGGGAACAGGAAATCTTCGGTCTCCTCGTCGATCTCGTTTGCTTCCAGCTGACCTTCCAGTCCGAACTGCGGAAGCAGGTTGTCGATGATCGGTCCGTCGTCGATTGCCACATCAGCGGTTCCATCTACGATGTGCTGGTAGCGGACCTGGAAGTTTGCATTGGAATATACGATATTGATCTGGTGATCCGGGTTGTCTGTATTCCATTTTTCCAGTGCATTTGCGGTAAGGCTTCCTGCACTCAGCTCAATTTTGTATCCGCGGTCTGCCAGATCGGTAAGAGAAGTCAGCGGCTCATCGCCGGTTCTCTGAATGTATTCGTTGAAGCTGGTTTTATATGGTAAAGAGAAGTAGTAGGATTCTGCTCTCTCATCGGTATATCCATAGTTGTTGACTGCGATGTCGTACTGACCGCTCAGCACACCCTGCAGTGCATCTGCCTGCTCAATTTTCAGTTCATACTGCGGAAGGCGGTTGAACACTTCTTTTACGATATCGATATCGACACCGGTCAGCTCGTTGTCATCATTTACGTAAAAGTACGGTGCCAGTGTGCCGCTTGTTACAGCTTTGATCACTTTTTTCTCACCGGAATCCGATGCGGAGCTGCCTTCTGCGGAAGATGATGCTGCGGAACCACTGCTGCTTCCTGCATTTGCTGATGCATTGCTTCCGCATCCTGCAAAGCTTACTGCCAAAAGGCCCGCCGCTGCCAATACTGCCCAGAATTTCTTTGTCTTTTTCATAATAAAATCCTCCTCATTTCCTCGTTCTTTTCAGTTCCGGCCGCGCCCCGGCTGCCTGAGAGTGTTCCACCAGAGCGCTCCGGATTCTTCTGTCTTATCTCTTTATAAAAGTCCTTTCAGCGGATTAATCGATGCATCCACGGAAAGTACGCCGTTCTTCGGGTTTCTGTCTTCCCATTTCGGGCTGTTCCAGATGGTTTTTGAGATTTCTCCTGCGTAATCCTCGTAGGTCTCTCCCTCCGGATGGCGAAGGAATACTTCGTCCGGTGTTTTGCTGAGTGTTCTTCTCGATCCATCGTCTGCCATCAGCTTCTCGAAATCTACTTTTGCAAGGATTCGTTCGTTGTATCCGCGGAAGAGAACCTCGCCTAATTTCTTTCCAGGTCTCGAAAGTGCCAGCACCTGCGGATCGCTTCCGTGACGGAAGGCCGGGATCGCATACAGCTCTTTTAAGTAGCCCCAGATATTTTTGTAATCACGAATCGGTTTCTTCACCGGTCCTACGTTGCGGAAGTAGCTGACATCCCAACGGATCAGAGTGACGTAAGCGCGGACATCGCTGTCGGTGATGTAGTCGCCGAACAGGAAACGGTTCGTCTCCAGCCGTTTGTCCAGCTTATCGAGGGATTCATAGAAATCTTCGTATGCCTCATCGTATGCTTCCGGTGACTGGCAGAATGCCATGCGGTAATGGCCGTTGTTGACATGCGGGAAGAGCCAGTCGTTAAACTTATCGATCTCTTTCCGGAATTTTTTCGGGTACAGGTCCGGCGCATCTTTTGGCTGGAATGGACGGAACTGCACTTCGAGGTAGTTCGTCAGGCGGTGATAATCGTTGTTCACAGCCTTTTTCTCTTTGACATCCACCAGGGTCGGTGTCGTTGCTCTTCCTTTGAAGTCCGGGTTTGCTCTTTTATAGAACTCACTTAAGAAGTAAGCGCCTGTCGCCGGATCCTTGAAATCCGGATACTGTCCGAATGCATGTCCGTAACGGTTTGTCTCGCCGGATGGAGAAACTCTCGTCTCCGAGATCACATCCTGCAGTCCTAAAAGCTCCCGCACGATGATCGGACGGTTGGACCAGTTGCATCCGGTTGCCCAGTAGATCCCGAAGCGGTTTGCTTCTGCTTTCAGGTCGCCTTCTTTATCGCCGAATGGCTGGATAAATGCATTTGGCTGACGGATGAAAGCGCCGCGCTCATCGATCTCTACAAGGGTTTCATTTGGTCTTGGGTCTACTCCGACTTCTGCTGCAAACTGTTCTGCCAGTGCATCGGTGTATTTGATTTCTTCGGTTTCTTTATTTTCAACTGGGGTGAAGCTGCATCCGCATCCGCTCATGTTTTTGTCCTCCGTTTTCTATGTCTGTTTATTGACTATTCTTATGTTGTTCATTCGCATTTCTTTTAAAAAAGGTTAAAAAAATAGCAGGCATTCGTTCCGGCCTGCCCGCACATGCAATTTCTGCTATGCTTTTTCTGCCTGCGAATGTTTCTTATTTTTCTTTATTCTGATTGGAGCTGCAGCAACAGCAACAACACATCTCCATCATTCTGTTCTCCTGCATTCGTCTGTTGTCTGTTTTTTTCATTTGCTGTTCTCCTTTCCTATTAAGTCGATATGTTTAATATGTTTCTCGATTACATGGCATATTATAATGCATATTTTTTCTATGTGCAACCCCTAAAACGCCTTTTGGTAATTGTTATTTCGATGAATCGCTTATAGGTTTTTCCTATTGGTTAGTCATACCAGAAAGATATTACTTATCACACCTGTAGTCTGATTTTGCTTTTTCCCGGCCAACCGCCGCAACTTTTGCAATGTGCTCAACAATTCTTGCCATGGCTTTTTTCTTAAGAAACGATACAATAAAAAGCAAAGAACACCACTTGCAAAATACAATGTACTCTCGGAATCTTTCTGTGCTTGTTTTTGTGAGATGATTTTTTGTCAGTTGTGCCCAAATTTCTGAGGCGTACGCGGTGCGTACGTTGATGAAATTCGGGTGCAGCTGGCGGAAAATCAGCCGCAAAGGCAAGTGCAGAAAGATTCCGAGAGTACATTACAAAATAAAGGAGAGTTTTTCTTATGGAAATGACATTTCGCTGGTATGGTTCCAAATTTGATACCGTTACCTTAGAGCAGATCCGCCAGATTCCGGGCGTAACCGGAGTCATCACAACCCTGTACGACACTACCCCGGGCGAGGTGTGGACACGCGAAGCGATTCACGCGTTAAAAGAAGAGGTTGAGGCCTCTGGACTTCACATCTCCGGCATCGAGAGCGTCAACATCCACGACGCCATCAAAATCGGCAGCCCGGACCGTGAGCAGTACATCGATAATTATATTGAAACGTTAAAGCACCTCGGCGAGGAAGACATTCACCTTGTCTGCTATAACTTCATGCCGGTCTTCGACTGGACCAGAACAGAACTCGCACGCGTCCGTCCGGACGGCTCGACCGTACTTGCCTACAAACAGTCCGCCGTAGACGCACTTGTTCCGGAAAAAATGTTTGAATCTATCGCAGGTGATGCAAACGGCGCAATTCTTCCTGGCTGGGAGCCGGAGCGCATGGCAAAAGTGAAAGAGCTCTTTGACGCTTACCGCGATGTGGATGATGAGAAACTGTTTGCCAACCTCAAATACTTCCTCGAACGCATCATGCCGGTCTGCAACGAGTACGACATCAAAATGGCCATTCACCCGGACGACCCGGCATGGAGTGTCTTCGGTCTTCCGAGAATCATCATTAATAAAGAAAACATTCTGCGCATGATGAAGATGGTCGATGACCCGCACAACGGCGTGACCTTCTGCTCGGGCTCCTACGGAACGAACCTGGAGAACGATCTGCCGGATATGATCCGTTCCTTAAAGGGCCGCATCCACTTCGCTCACGTCCGCAATCTGAAATTCCACAGCCAGCAGGATTTCGAGGAGGCCGCACACCTTTCCTCTGACGGCAGCTTCGATATGTATGAGATCATGAAAGCGCTGTACGACATCGGCTTTGACGGCCCGATCCGCCCGGACCACGGACGTATGATCTGGGGAGAGAAGGCAATGCCGGGCTATGGACTGTATGACCGCGCACTCGGCGCGACTTATTTAAACGGACTCTGGGAAGCTATTGACAAGAGTCACAAACGTGGAATTTAAAGGAGGTTTCTACTGATGTCTCTTAACTTAACAGCTGCCGGACTGGCAGATCAAAAAGCGTGGGAAGCCGCAGGCTATGCGCTTCCATCCTATGACCGCGAAGCAATGATCACCCGCACGAAAGAATCTCCGTGCTGGGTGCATTTCGGAGCCGGAAATATTTTCCGTGCCTTCCAGGCAAATACAGCACAGGAACTGCTGAACAACGGTACCTTTGACCGCGGTGTCATCGTTGCGGAGGGCTTCGATACAGAAATCATCCGTGATATGTACCAGCCGCACGATAATTTAAGCATTCTGGTGACCTTAAAAGCCGATGGTTCTGTCGAGAAAACCATTGTTGGAAGCATCGCAGAATCGCTGGCTGCCGATACGGCGGATTCTCCGGATTTTGCCCGGTTAAAAGAAATCTTTACCAAGGATTCCCTGCAGATGGCGACGTTTACGATCACCGAAAAGGGATATTCCCTGAAAAACGGTGCGTGCGAACTGCTTCCGTCTGTTGCTGCCAATTTTGCTGCCGGACCTTCTTCCGTTACCAGCTATATGGGAAAAGTTGCTTCTCTTTTATATGAAAGATTTCTTGCAGGCGAAAAACCGGTTGCGATGGTCAGCACCGACAACTGCTCCCACAATGGCGAAAAACTTTCCCTTGCCCTGACAGCCTACGCTTCTGCATGGGAAGAAAACAAGCTGGTACAGCCAGGCTTCCTCTCCTATCTGCAGAACCCGGAAAAAGTCAGCTTCCCGTGGACCATGATCGACAAGATCACCCCGCGGCCGGATGCTTCCATCGAAAAGATGCTCGAGGAGGACGGCCTCGCCGATGCACAGCCGATCGTCACCTCCCGCCACACCTACGTTGCTCCGTTCGTCAATGCAGAGGAATGCCAGTACCTCGTAGTCGAAGATCATTTCCCGAACGGACGGCCGCCGATGGAAAAGAGCGGATGGATCTTTACCGACCGGGAAACTGTCAACAAAACAGAGCGCATGAAGGTCTGCACCTGCCTGAACCCGCTGCACACCGCACTCGCTGTGTTCGGCTGCCTGCTGGACTATGAACTGATCAGTGATGAGATGAAAAATCCGGTGCTGAAAAAGCTCGTGGAGCGCATCGGATATGTGGAAGGACTTCCGGTTGTCACCGATCCTGGCATTCTCTCTCCGAAGCAGTTTATCGATGAAGTGCTGAACATCCGCATCCCGAATCCGTTTATGCCGGATACGCCGCAGCGAATTGCGACCGACACGTCACAGAAGCTGTCGATCCGGTTCGGTGAGACGATCAAATCGTATCTTGCTTCTCCGGAGCTGTCACTCTCGGATCTTCAGGCAATTCCGGCTGTATTTGCGGGATGGCTGAGGTATCTGATGGGCGTGGATGACAACGGCGATGCATTTGATCTGAGCCCGGATCCGCTGCTTGCCACGGTCCGCCCGTATGTGCAGGATCTGAAACTCGGCGCACCGGCTGACCGTAAGGCGCTTTCCAAAACTCTGGCTCCGCTGCTCTCCGATGCTTCGATTTTCGGTGTGGATCTGATTTCTGCCGGACTTTCTGACCGTGTGCTGAATGCTTTTGTCTCGATGCTTCAGGGACCTGGCGCTGTGGCAGATACGCTTGCTGCGCTGACTGCTCAATTCTAAAAGGGAGGTATTTCCATATGAAACCTTTTATGGACGCTGACTTTCTGCTGCAGACCGATACGGCGAAAACGCTGTACCACGAGGCAGCTGAAAAAATGCCCATTTTTGACTATCACAACCATCTGAATCCGCAGGAGATTCTCGAAGACCGCCAGATGGAGAATCTGACACGCGTCTGGCTCGGCGGGGATCATTATAAATGGCGTGCCATGCGTGCGATGGGCTTTTCGGAGGATCTGATCACCGGAAACGCCGATGATTACGACAAATATCTGGCGTTTGCCGAGACGATTGAGAACGCGATCGGCAATCCTTTATACCACTGGACACATCTGGAGCTGCAGCGGTACTTCGGCATCACGACACCGCTCTCCCGCGCAACAGCGAAGGAGCTCTGGGATGAGGCGAATGCAAAACTGCAGACGAAGGAGTTTACCGTGCGCAATCTGATTCTGAACCAGCATGTGTCGCATTTGTGCACCACCGACGATCCTGCAGATGATCTGCACTGCCATCTGGCATTACAGAAGGAATACTTTGCCTGCCGCGTTCTGCCGTCCTTCCGCCCTGACCGCGCCGTTCATCTCGAAAAGCCGGATTTCCCGGAATACGTGGAAAAGCTTGCCGCTGCCGCCGGCAGGACGATTGCATCCGCAGAGGATATGGTGCATGCCCTCTCCTGCCGCCTCGACTTCTTCCTCTCCGCCGGCTGCGTTGTCAGCGACCACAGCCTTGAGGGCTGCTTCTATGTGCCATGCACGGCTGCTGAGGCGAATGATGTATTTGAAAATCGCATGAACGGCGGTGCTCTCACTGAAAAAGAGCTCGGCATGTACAAGGGCTTCCTTCTGACGAACCTCGGACGGCTGTATCATAAGCACAATATCGCCATGCAGCTTCATATCAAAGCACTCCGCAACAACTCGAAGCGGATGTTCCGTGCGCTCGGTGCCGATACCGGCTTTGACAGCATGAACGATTTCGCCTTTGCCCCGATGCTCGGCGCTTTCTTAAACGATATGGACGAGGACGACGCACTGCCGAAAACTGTGCTCTACTCTCTGAACCCGGGCGACAACCCGATGCTTGCAAGCATGGCTGGAAACTTTGCTGCGCCTGGCATCCGCTCGAAAGTGCAGTTCGGTACCGCATGGTGGTTCAACGATCACAAATACGGCATGGAATCCCAGCTTGCGACGCTTTCCAGCATCGGCATGCTTTCCACCTTCATCGGCATGCTGACCGACTCCCGCAGCTTCCTCTCCTTCCCGCGCCACGAATATTTCCGCCGGATTCTCTGCAATCAAATCGGAAACTGGGTGGAAAACGGGGAGTACCCGGCGAACCTGGAGTTTCTGAAAGAGATGGTGGAAAATATCAGCTACAACAATGCGGTTTCGTATTTCCTGTGATTTTCGCATGCCTTATTGACAATTATTCCCACATACCGTACAATAAAAGGGATTACTGATCAACGAAAGGATTACAGAAACATGGACGACTCAGGCAGTATGCCTCGACGATGCTTTATTTTCATCATTTGATAAACGGAGACATAATCTATCTTTGATTCTGCCAGATTCAAGATAGGTTATGTCTTTTTGTACATTTTTTGCATCGTGTCCCGGTTTCCTAAGAAAGGAAAAACAAATGAACAGCGACATTGTGTCACTCATCATCATTCTTATCTGCGTCATGCTCTCAGCCTACTTTTCGGCGACGGAGACTTCTTTCACCTCGCTGAACCGCATCCGCATGAAAAATATGGCAGAAAAAGGCGACAAGCGGGCGGAACTGGTGTTAAAGCTGCTGGAGAACTTTGACAAGCTGCTCTCCACGATTCTCGTCGGCAACAACATCGTCAACATCGGACTCAGCTCCATTGCCACGGTGCTTTTTATCAAGCTTCTCGGCGGCGACTCCGGTGCGACGGTTTCCACGATCGTAACCACTATCGTGGTCCTGATCTTCGGCGAAGTTTCCCCGAAAAGCATTGCAAAAGAATCTCCGGAGACGATCGCCAAATTTTCCGCACCGTTTCTCCACATTCTGATGATCGTGCTGACCCCGGTGACGTTTTTCTTTTCCCAGTGGAAGAAGCTGCTCTCCCGCATCTTCAAATCCTCGGAAAACCACGGCATCACCGATGAGGAACTGATGACCATCGTCGAGGAGGCGACCCAGGAGGGCGACATCGACGACCAGGAAGGCGATCTGATTCAGAATGCAATCGGCTTCATGGAGATGGAGGCCGCAGAGATCTTTACTCCGCGTGTCAACGTCATCGGCATTCCGCTCGATGCGACGAAATCCGAGATCGCTAAGACTTTCTCCGACACCGGATTTTCCCGGCTGCCGGTGTATGATGATGATATCGACCACATTGTGGGAATTGTGTATCAGAAGGATTTCCACAACCACATTTACCACACCAACAAACCGCTAAGCAGCATCATCCGCCCGGCGCTCTTTGTAACCGAGAATACGAAGGTCGGCCCGCTGCTGAAAAAAATGCAGGCGAAGAAATCGCATATTGCCATTATCATTGATGAATTCGGCGGCACCGACGGTATCATCACCATGGAAGATATCCTCGAAGAGCTCGTCGGCGAAATCTGGGATGAGCATGATGCGGTTGTACAGGAAATCCAGAAAGTTTCCGAAAACGAATACCTCGTGACCGGAACGGCAAGCATCGACAAGGTGTATGAAGAGCTCGATATTGACAAAGAATTTGACGTCTTTACGGTCAGCGGATGGATCATGGGGATCCTCGAGCGCGTGCCAAAGGAAGGCGATCATTTCGTCTCGGATGGCCTCGACGTAACCGTACTGAAAATGGCAGACCGGAGAGTCGACAAGGTACGGATCGTGCGGCTGCCGAAGGATGAAAATGAACAGTAAGTAATTGATACGATTTACACGCAAAAAACGGATCGAAAATCTGGTTTTAAGTTCAGATTCTCGATCCGTTTTTCTTGTCCTATTGTATTTTCTTCTCCACCCGGTACTTCTTCGGCGATATTCCATAGCGCTCTTTGAAAATCCGATGGAAATAACTCATGTTCTCATACCCGACCCGCTCGCCGATGTCTGCCACGGAAAGTCCCGTCGTTTCCAACAGATACGCGGCCTGGGTCAGGCGTTTGTTCTGAACGAGTTCGGTGTAGTTTTTCCCGGTCAGACGGCGGATCATGCGGCTTAAGGTATAAAAATCGTAGTGCAGTTCTTCCGCCAGTTCCGAAAGACTGCCCTCCCGGTAATGTTCCTCGATATAGCGGTATACGCCGAGCAGCATCTCCTGTTCAAAATACTGCTCTCCCACCTGCACGCGTTCGGTGTAGTTCATGAGCTGCAGGAATAAAAGGCCCATCGTAATCTGATTGATGCTCCGCTTATTGCTCTGGTGATGTAAGAGCGTCCAGACGAGATTTTCGATCAGATTCTGCACCGGAAGGACATCCGCGATTCTGTAATGCAGATAACAGAGCGGTACCTCCCCGCTTTTCAGACAGCCGACGACAAAATCCTTTAACTGATTCTCCTCTGCCCCGATCATTCGCAGCGTCTGGTCAAAAAACTCCGGCAGAATCAGAAAGTTGACCGCGATATCGTCACGCCCTGCCGGTTCAATTTCCTGCACTGCATTCTGATTCAGAATCAGCAGCTCACCCGTTTTCAGCTCGATCCGGTCCCCGTTGATGGTGTGCACGGTGCTTCCCTGGCACATGTAGATCATCTCGACATAATTGTGGCTGTGCGCCGGAAAACGAATAAACCGCGTGTGCGGCCGAATATCAATCAATTTTCCCCGCTCCAGCAGCTTTCCCGCATCCATCACAAACTTCTGCCCGCTCGAATACCGCTCCTTTTCCACTTCCGTCTTGCCGTCCAGAATCGCCTGTTCCTCCTCCGTAATCCGGGACAGGTCTGCTATAATTTCCTGTTTCACGATTATTCCTCACATTTTTCACGTTTTTTCTGCTTTTTATTATATTCCATTCTAGTGCAAATAAGCAATGTACTTTTTCTTCTCACTTTCTGATAAATATTCCTTTCCTACGCATCAAAACAGCAAGTGCTGCACTGCCAAGTGAAACGTAACGAAGATTCTCTCTTTACAATTTCACTTTCTTAAAGTATACTTTAAGAAGTTATTCTACTATTCAAACTCTATCGTTCAAGGAGGTTTTTTCATGGAACAGCAGACCTACACCATTCGTGAAATGTCCGAGCGTTTTGGACTTCCGGCCTCTACGCTTCGTTATTATGAGGAGATCGGACTTTTGACGGATGTCATTCATACCGAAAGTAAGAAACGAATTTACACCCAGCAGCACATTAACTGCATGACCGCAATTCTCTGCTTCAAACGCACCGGGCTTCCGATTGCGGGGATTCAGGAGTTTTTCCGGCTTGAGAACGATATCCCGGGAAATATTGACCAGATGGTTGCCATTCTCAAGGAACATGAGCAGAATACACGCGAGAAAATCGAGCGCATGGAATCTGATCTCGAGCATATTCAGCAGAAAGTGCGGTATTACAGCGCGGTTCGCGATGCGATTAAAAATGGGGATGAAATGCCGTCGTGGGATTCCTGCGGCTGTGAGGAGAAGGCGCAGTAGATATCTCTCCAGGCTTTTCCGCCGCAGACACACACAAGTTTCAAAAGAGCAGGTAAGAAAAGGGACCAACATCCACTTTTCTTACCTGCTCTTCTTATTTTTTCTATCACCTTTTCCCTTCATACCCGGAATTTTTTCTGCATTTCCCGCATAAAATCTTTTCCGCGGAAAAAAAACAGCCCGATCAGATACAGCACACTAAGGCCCACGCAGATCACGGACGGCCAGGTAATGCGGACAGTTCCCGTCAGCCACAAAATCGCCGGAACGATTCCTGCTGCTCCGGACTGCATCAGATAAAAAAGATATTCACTGACCTCCATTTTGTACGCTCTTGCCAGAATCTGCATCGTCGCGCCATTCATAAGAACGGCGAGCGGAATTGCGAAATCGACAGACCAGCCGATCCAGCCCGTCGCATAATCCCACAGAATCGCACCGATCATAATAAAGATCAATTGCCACATACTGTTTTTGAGTGGATTTTTCCGTTTCTGATATCCCACCCGGATCAGAAGCCAGGCGCAGAACACACCCGCTGTCGCATAACCTGCCCACCACATCTGCGGCGTTGCAAGGAAATTCATCATCCAGCAGAGTACGACAGCCGCGATGCAGGTGAAAGAAAAAATTTTCAATCCCAGTTTGGCCGTCCCGTGCGGCTGTTCTTTCTGTCCCGGAAAATCATTTTCCTCCTGTTCACAGGCGATGCCCTCTTTCTGCAGCAGATGCATCAGGTTCCGTTCAATATTGGAATCAGCGATTTTAGATGTGATTCCAAGCACCATGCTGTCACCGTAGGAACAGGAACACATCTGTACTTTGTCGGTGCTGGTGAAAAATCCGAACCGCTCAATATATGTTTCATACTCCGGCGGCATCTGAATCCGGCCGATATTGGAATAGACGGTCGTAATGCTTCGTCCGCCGAGCGTCGTGCCCGCCATCAGCGCCAGATTTTTGATTTCCAGCGGCACGGCGCGCAGCACCGGATTCCGCTCAATCCGCACCAGATCGTTCATACGTGTGGAAATCTCCTGCTTCAGCGCCTCTTTCTGCATCGCGGCTCCCGTGATCTGCAGGGCATCCTCAAACGATGCCTCCGGCCCAAGATCACAGGCAATCTCGATCCAGCTCCAGAAATTCGTCATCGATGCGGATGGGAAAAAGTTACGCAAGTTGGCTGGAACCATCAGAGAAACCGGCTTTTTCAGCCTGCTTTTCGGGATTTCTTCATATACCGCATATACCAGCGCCGCCGCAAGGTACGCCGTCACCGACACGCCATGTGCTTTTGCGCACTTATGAACTGCTTCCGCGGAAAGCAGAATCTCAGTAATTTCCATCTCCTCCTGCTCCAGATACTCGCCTTTGATCTGGTATGCCGGGCGGCTTTTTTCTTTTTCATTTTTCTTTCCGGTGTAATACTGGGAAAAGCTGTCCTCCTCGAAATCCGTTTCCGTCAGCATATCTTCTCTGACCTTGGAAAATGTTTCCTCTGGATGGCGCAGGATCAGGTAATTGCTTACCAGTTCTTTCAAAAACAGCATCGCACCGGTACCGTCTGTCAGGGCATGGAATACTTCGAAATTGATTCGGGTTTTATAGTAAGAAACCTGGAAAAGAAGCGTTTTGTGGTCGGGTACGTAAATCTCACTGCACGGCGGACGCTTTTCCTCTTCTACTTTTGCTGGCAGATCGCGCTGCTCCAGATAAAACCAGAAAAGACCTTTCCGCAGTACCATGGAAAACACCGGGTAATGCTCCATTGTCTGCTCCAGCGCTTTCTGCAGCAGATCCGCCTGGATGTCCTCTTTCAGCTGGCAGTAAAACCGGAAGACTCTCGTATCCTTTTTTCCGGTGGCCGCCGGAAATGCCTGTGCCGCGTTGTCCAGCTTTCTCCAGCGCGAAGAATGTTCTTTCTTCATTTTCTATGCCTCCTTACGCCTTCCCGTGTGTCAATTGTTTCTTCACTGCTGCTATGTTTTCCAGTTCTTCGTCTGCATTTTTCTGCTGTTTTTCTTTCCTTAAAAATGCATTCATATACTGAAAACTTTCCTGCACATATAGGTGTTCAATGCCAAGCGCAAAATAGCCGTGCAATGCGCCCTTGATCCGATGATGTTCAACCAGATTGCCAGCCCTTTTCAGCTTTTTCGCATAATCCTCGCCCTCATCGCGCAGCGGATCGTACTGCGCCGTCAGTACCAGCGTGTCCGGCAGTCCCTGCAGATTTTCTGCCAGCACCGGTGCAAAGTACGGATTTTTGCGGTCTTCTTCGGTCCGCTGATACAGAATTACATAATCTTCCATTTTGACACTGGTCAGAAGGTATCCGGTTCCATTGGTTTTCACGGATTTGTACGGTGATTTCTCTGTGTAACAGGAATTCACCGCCGGATAAATCAAAATCTGTTTCCCCGGCAGCAGTTCTTTTTTGTCCCTCGCCATCAGGCAGACCGCAGCCGCAAGATTTCCTCCTGCGCTGTCGCCCATGATCGTGACATTTTCCGGCGTTACCTCCGGCAGAATCTCCCCGCGCAGCATTGCCTGGGCGGCGGCGTAGCAGTCTTCTAAGCCTGTCGGGAAACGATGCTCCGGTGCAAGACGGTATTCTACCGATACAACAATCTGCCCCGTCGACTGCGCCATGCGTGCGCAGACACGGTCGTATGTCTCCACACTCTCGGTTGTCCAGCCGCCGCCATGGAAGAACAGAATCGCTTCTTTTGCACCATGCTCCTCCATTTTTTCATCCGGGAAGAACAGCCGAATCGGAACCTTGTAGTCCCCATTATATATTTCCATATCCAATTTTCGCAGAAAAATACGGATCGGATCCAGCTTCTTGATATCGGCAAGCCGACGGGCGGATTCTACTTCAATTCCGCCGTAGGACAATACATTTAAAATGGCTTTGACTGCTTTTTTCATTTACTCTCTCCTCTGTTGCTATTTTTCTGCTTCTGTTTTTCGTCTAGTTGCAATGTACTGCTTCAAAAATTCATACATCTGCTCATCGGTCGGTGGGCAGCCTTTCAGATTGTATTTAAACCCTGAAGTACAACTTCCCACACCAAGCGCCCCGCTCTTTCCCCGGTATCCCTGCCCGATGCAGATTTTTTCGTGGAGTTCCGGTAGCAGTCCTTCCTCCCTCAGCCGTTCGAGCGCCGGGATCAGATAGCCGTAGCAGGCACTGCAGGACTCAACTTCCTCTACGGCATCCTGCAGTTCCACGATCTTCCGTTTTTCCGGAATCACTCTTTTTTCACCAATTTCGCCAATTTGGCGGTTTGAAAGCCGTGTGAGATCAGCGCTGCCCACGCCCAACTCTTCTGCCATTTTGACATACGGGACATCTTCTGGCTTATAATGCAGTTCCGCGCAGACATATGCATCGATCAACACCGGATCTAACCCAGCGAAAAGGCGATTCATAATAAACGGATTACCGCCATCCTCAAAGTCAAGGTCTCCGCAGATATTATCCACCAAAATAAAATCCTGATGAATCCCAAGCCCCAGATGCGCAATTGGCCGATGAAGTCCCATGGCATGAAAATGACGTTTTTCTTTATTCGGCAAGAGACCTTTCATATTTTTCAGTGCGCAGGTAATTTTAGTCTGGCAATGGCCTTTCATGACTGGGACATTGATCATAAAATCCACCTTTTTCGCACATTCGCAAATCTGAAGTTCCATATCACCACACTGCACCGGCATGCTTTTTTCCTTCTGCGCATCGATAAGCGGAACGCCGTACTGTTCCGAAAGCATACGGTATCCACAGACCTCAAACGATTCCTCCGTCTTATCTCCCACCCAGGAGCCTTCCATGATTTGAAGGTTAGTAAATCCGTTTTCCTGAAGATATTCGATGATCCCCGCAACCACCTCCGGATGTGTCGTCCCTCCAAACTCCGCCGGGACAGGTGCTACCAGATTTGGCTTAATACCGATGAGACTGACCTTCGAAGGAATGAGCGTAGCTAAGGCACATTTGTTCAAAAGCTGTTTTGTCATTTCTTTATATTCCATTCCCTGTATCTGGATAATTTCGTTTTTATTCATTTAGTATTGCGGCCCCTTTATTCTGATTTGATTTTTTCTGACATTCGATATTCTTTAGTATATAATAGTTACTGCTTTCTTTCAACTCATCCAAAAACAAAATCATTTCCTGTGAACTGTAACCATTCCCGTCAGCTCCAGCTTCATAGAAAATTAAGCACTGTATGCTTGTAAGATTTCCAATCGCATTGTATAATAAATGGAAAACGGTACACAGAAAAAGTACCTCATCAGAAAGGAACTGTCATGAGTTTTGAAGATGATTTAAAGGATGTCGGCGACAGTATTGGAAAGCTTGTGGATAACGCTGTAAATTCTCAGGATTTTCAGGAATTAAACCGGAAGATTTCAGACACCATCAACCAGTTTGTCTACCCAAACCGGAAGGGACCATTCCGTGCAAATGGCACACAGGAGCCGTCCCGCGGCTATTCCGCAGATACTTCCTACAGCAGCCAGCATTCTTCCCATAATAATACAGCGCAGCAGACCGGACCGCATCACTATTCCTACGGGCCGGGAGGCACGATGCCGGGTAAGAGCGCGAACCCGGTTCCCAAACCTTCCCATACCTGGCAGACCCCCCAGAATACGGAATGGAACAGCCGCATACAAGAACGCCGTGTACTGCGCGAGCGCTTTATGCCATCCACCGATCTTGCACTTGTCGGCGGATTTCAGACGGCCGCCGGCTGGGGTGTCACCGGACTGTTCGGCTGCTGCACAGCGCTTAGTCTCTATTCCTTATTTGCAGGTCCAGACAACAGCGCGCTGATTCCTTCTCTTATTTTTGCCGCATTTACCATCGGCGGCGGCATTCTTCTGAAAAAGGGAAGTAAAAACCGGCGTCTGGTCCGCCATTTCCGCCAGATCTGTACGCTGATCGGCACAAAGGAATATATTTCCACGAAAGAACTCTGCGACAGTATGCACTGTGAGAAAGGTGAGCTTCTGACCGATATTACGACCATGATTGATAAATCCATGCTGCGCCAGGGCCACCTCGACGAGAATGGTACCTGTCTGATGGTGACAAATGACTGCTACGACCAGTACCGCGCAATGCTCGCCAGCCAGAAGGAACAGCAGATTGCTGAGCAGAAAGCACGTGAACAGCTGGAGGCCTCCGGTGTAACGCCGGAATACCAGCAGATGCTGGAAGAATGTGAATCGTATATTCAGAAGATCCATCAGTGCAACCTGGATCTGCCGGGTGAAGTCATCACAGCCAAGCTGAGTCGTCTCGAAACGGTTGTTACCCG
This sequence comes from Blautia sp. AF17-9LB, assembly GCF_003479185.1. NCBI lineage: Bacteria > Bacillati > Bacillota > Clostridia > Lachnospirales > Lachnospiraceae > Blautia > Blautia sp. AF17-9LB. Next base: position 110,867 of record NZ_QUGU01000007.1, on the reverse strand, counting down.
GATTCTCGAGGAGGCAAAAAAGCGCCCAAAAGAAGCCGCCGCCCTGCGGAAATTTATGGATTACTATATGCCGACAACCTGGAAGCTGCTCGACGCTTACCGTTCCTTTGAGAACGAACCAATTCAAAGCGACAATATCCTCCGAACCAAGAAGGAAATCGAGGACACACTGGATACCATCAATGCCGCATTCGAAAAGCTGCTTGATGATCTGTTCCAGACAACGGCATGGGATATTTCTTCTGATATCTCTGTTCTGCAGACGATGCTGGCGCAGGAGGGACTGACAAATCAGGCAGGTCCTTCAACGCAGGATATTGAGCCGCTTCACATGTAACTATTCAAAGCTATACAATTGAAATCAAATCACCGGTTACGTTTCCGTACCGAAGAAAAGGAGAATAGAAAACATGAATGATTTTGTAAAGGACACCACTGAAATTCCAAGCTTAAGTTTCGGCACTCCGGAGCCGGAACCGGAACTTCCGGTACAGCAGCCGGAAGAAAAGAAAGAGGTCATGGATGATTCTGTTCTGTCCGACGAACAGAAAGCCATGGTGGATGCCTTTGTTTCCCAGATTGATCTTGCCAATACAAACGGCATTCTGCAGTACGGTGCCGGTGCACAGAAGAAAATGGCAGACTTCTCCGAGAAAACGCTGGAGAACGTCAGAAGCAAAGATCTCGGGGAAATCGGCGATCTGCTCACCTCTGTTGTGACAGAGCTGAAAACGTTTGACGCAGAAGAAGAAAAGGGACCATTCTCTTTCTTTAAGAAAAGCACGAACAAAATCAATGCAATGAAAGCGAAGTATGACAAGGCAGAGGTGAATGTCAATAAAATCTGTGACGTGCTCGACGGCCACCAGCGGCAGCTTCTGAAAGACATTGCCATTCTGGATCAGATGTATGCACAGAACCTGAATTATTTTAAAGAGCTGACCATGTACATTCTCGCTGGAAAGAAAAAGCTGGAGCTGGTACGTTCCACAGAACTCCGTGATCTGCAGAATAAAGCGCAGATGACCGGAAAGGCCGAAGATGCACAGGCTGCCAAGGATCTCGAAGATCTCTGCAACCGATTTGAGAAGAAACTGTATGATCTGGAACTGACCCGTATGGTTTCGATCCAGACAGCGCCGCAGATCCGCATGATTCAGAACAGCGATTCTGTAATGGCCGAAAAGATCCAATCCACACTCGTCAACACCATTCCGCTCTGGAAAAACCAGATGATCATTGCACTCGGCGTTCATCACTCGACTGAGGCTGCCAAAGCACAGCGCCAGGTTTCGGATATGACAAATGAGCTTCTGAAAAAGAATGCGGAGAATCTGAAGATGGCAACGATCGAGACTGCAAAAGAATCTGAGCGCGGTATCGTCGATATGGAAACCTTAAAACAGACGAACCAGAGCCTGATCTCTACCCTCGATGAAGTGATGAAGATTCAGGAGGACGGCCGCCAGAAACGTGCCGCCGCTGAAGTTGAGCTGGTACAGCTCGAAAATGATATTAAGAAAAAAATGCTGGAGCTTTCTGCAGGCGGACAGCACTGATACTTTTTGTATCCTATATAAAAAAAACGGAGAAGCCGCTTTTTCTGTGGTTTCTCCGTTTTTTACGTCCTGTCTTACCCTTATCTCGGGCGTTCTGCCTTTTCATTCTTTCTTCGGTATTCCGTGAAATAAAATTCAATATCAAAGCAGGTCTGCTCATCACCCTCTTCTACCATCTCCCAATCCGGTGATTCGTCAAGATCCTCAAAGAAGGTATCCGCCTGATACGTCATGTCAATTCGTGTGACGTATGCCGTATCACAGTATGGGAGAAGCTGACGGTAAATTTCTCCGCCGCCCGCAACATAAATATCGTCGTCCTCATACGGCTTTAACACTTCCATCAGCTCTTTGATACTGTGGACAACGGTTGCGCCGCGGACAGTCCATTCTGGATCACGGCTTAAAATAATATTCGTTCTGCCTTTTAACGGCTGGCCTGCCGGGAGTGTAGCAAGTGTCTTTCTTCCCATCACGACAACGTGTCCCATCGTAGTTTCACGGAAGAACCGCAGATCAGACGGAATACTTACCAGCAGCCGTCCCTGATATCCCAGACCCCATTTGCGGTCCGCACTTAAAATTGCTTTCATTTTGTTTCCTCTTTCTGTGTTATTTTCTCATCCATACTGCCGGAACGGAACCCTTCCAGATCCATCGTCAGGTAAGAAAAGCCGAGCTTTTTCAGATATGCAATCATTTCTTCTCTCTTCTCAAGCACTTCCCCCATACACTCCGGTGCAATTTCAAGACGCACCACATCGCCATGTACACGCAGGCGGAGATTCTCTTCCGCACCGAACAGCGTATGAAGCCATGCTTCGCCGTCCGCAATCCGATCCAGAACGTCATAGTTAATTTCTGCCCCGTAGGGAAGACGTGTCGCCATACATGGAGTGGATGGACGGTGTGCTACGGAAACGCCGTACTTTGCAGCAAGTGCTTTTACCTCTGTTTTTGTCACATGACACGCTGCAAGCGGGCTGATGACACCATATTCTCTCAGCGCTTTTCGCCCCGGCCGGTAGACATGAAGGTCATCCTCATTTGTTCCGTCGAGTACCTGGGTGACACCGTGATCGCGGGCAAATTCCAGAAGTTTCCCAAATAGATAGTGCTTACAGAGATAGCAGCGGTTTTCCGGATTGTAACGGATTGCCTCCTGCTCCAGCTCATCAACAAAAAGGACCTCATGAACAGCGCCAACCTCCTTTGCTACTCTTGTCGCTGTCTCCAGGTCGCAGGGCGGATGCAGCCGTGTCTGAAAGGTTACTGCATAAACCTTTGTTCCATATTTTGCAGATGCATCCATGACAAGCTTCAGCAGCAGACTGCTGTCCACACCGCCGGAGAATGCCAGACAGAGATCCTGTTTTGCAATCTCGTCAAGTTGGGTAAGCAACGCTTTTTCCTTATTCTGCATATCTGTTTTCTGTTCTGTCCGGCTCTTTTTCTTTTCCTGTAATTCCATCGTATCTGTCTTCCTTTCCTGTAAAATGGCCGATGTCTTCTTATCAGAAAATCCATCGGCGGCACTGCTGCCCCGATGGATTTTCTCATACAGGTATTCCTGTTCTATTTTTTATCGATATGTCGGATCGCTTCCGAAAGCACCGCCTGTCCAGGTATAACGGGTCGGGTTTGTCAGCGGATAATCCAGATTGTCGCCAATGCGGACCGTTGTTCCGCTGCTGACGTTATCATAAATCCATTTTGCATCGATTGCAGTCAGTCTGACACAACCATGTGACATCGGTGATCCCAGGGAATTGAAGTCTACGGCAGAGATCATATTCAGATCCGGTGTGCTGCTTGCTACGCCATGGAAGTAAACAGCGCCATAAATCTGTGATACATATGGTGCCCAGCACACATAATCTTCACCTCTCATTTGCTTCTTTTTCAACTGCCAGCCGATTTTATATGTTCCTGCTGCGGTGTAACTGATTGGATTTCCTACGGAGCAGATCATTGATTTGATCGGGGTATCGTAAGAACCGGTTGCACTGTTATAGCCGTAAATGGTGACACGTCCGCGGGTTCTGTCTACTGTGATGTATTTGGATGACGGATTGAAGATGCTTGTCACATCCTCCATCAGAGAACCGTCTGCTTTGCGGTAACGGCGGTATTTTCCGATGTACTCCCATCCTTCCGTGATTCTGCGTCCGGAAGCATCGAATTTGTACTGTTTTCCATTGATCGTAGCGGTGCAGTTCTGATATCTTCCGCCCCAGCTGCGGAAATAATACTGAGAACCGTTCAGTGTCAGCCACTGATCATGGTACATGCCGCCCCAGCTCTTGAAGTAGTACCAGTTCTTATCATGAAGAATCCACTCGTCATGTGCCATGCCGCCCCAGCTCTTCATGTAATAATAGTTACCGTCATGGTAAACCCAGCCGGTCAGCATTTTTCCATCTTTATCCAGATAATAATAATTTTTATCATAGAGGAACCAGCCTTTTTGCGTCCGTTTGGTTCCATCTGCATTAAACCAGTACCAGGTATCGCCAGACTTGCCCCATTCGTTTTTATACATACCACCCCAGCTCTTGAAGTAGTATTTTCCATCGAGCCATTCATTGGCAAGCATGGTTCCATCGGATTTCAGATAATACTCATTTCCTTTGTAGGTCAGCCAGCCGCTGGTATATTTCTTTCCATTTCCGTCAAAATAATACCATACATTGTTGACTTTTGCCCATGCGTTTTTGTAGGCCGCACCCCAGCTGCGGAAGTAATAGGTGTTATCCAGCCACTCATTAAAAGCCATTTTTCCATCGGCTTTCAGATAATAGCTGTTTCCATTGTAATCCAGCCAGGAATTTGTCAGCAGTTTTCCACTGTCTGCCGTCGTCCAGTACCAGATCGTCTGAGTTGCGGTTTTAATTTTTTTCCAGCCAGTTGTGGTCGAAACGGTTCCGTCAGCTCCGACATAGTAATAATTGCCTTCATATTCAGCAACATCATTGACGCGCATACCGCCCCAGCTTCGGAAGAAGTACAAGGTTCCATTCAGATTCAGTGCATTGTCTTCCATATGGCCGTCTTCGTGGAGATAATATTTATTTCCATCGTAATTGAACCAGCCTGTCCGTACGCCGCCCCAGCTTCGGAAGCTGTACCATTTTCCATCAATTTCAGCCCAGCCGGATTTATTTTTCTGATTGCCGGTCTCCATCTCGAAGCTTCCGTCTTTCATGTCTCCGTTCGCATCAAAGGAACCTGGTTTCATATAGTAGGTTGCTGTATCTACCTTTTGCCAGCCGGAAAGGAGTTCTCCAGTTTCTGCATCTACCAGATACCAGGTAGAACCTACTGTCAGCCAGCTTACGGTACGGTCTTCCTGCTGATATACGGTGTGGTTTCCAAGAGATACGGTGCTGTCTGCATTCAGATAGTAGGTATGCGTTACCCCTTTTTCATCGACAACAGTCTGGAAACCTGCCTCTTTTACACGGGTGCCGTCATCGCCAAACAGATATGTTTTATCTCCTACCTTCTGGGTCTTGCTCCAGATGGCATAGCCGTTTTCATCCGCATAGTAATCGTCTACGCTTCCATCATTAAATTCGAGTGTAACAAGTTCATTTCTTTTCAGTTCCGGTGCAAATACTTTTCCTTCACAGATACCCTGCTGCATCGAACCAAGTCCGTCTTTTGCAGGATCTTCCCCTTCTGTATCCAAGTAGTAGGTTCCGGTTTTTCCATCTTTATCCGTAAGTTCTACTTCACCGGTCAGCATGTAGCCGTTTTCATCAAACACATAACCGACACCGTCGATTTCTATTGGTCCGGTAGCAGCTACCACCTTATTATTCTCATCCAGAACTCCGTACTGAAACTGTTTCTTTCCATCTTTTTCAACGCTGTTCCAGCCTTCCTTCAGATTACTTACTTCCGGAGCCGGAGTTGCGCTCGGCGTCGGTGTCTCGGAAGGGGTCTCAGTTGGTGTTGCGGTCGGTGCTTCGGTTGGAGCCGGAGTCTCACTCGGTGTAACCTCTGGGGTCTCAGTTGGCGCCGGAGTCGGAGTCGTTTCTTCGTCTTCGGCCTGAGCTACAGTATCACTTTCCGAATTTACCGGTAATGGACTGGTTTCTGTAGAAGCTGCATATGCACCGGCTGGTGTAACACTTACCATGATGCCAAGTACGGCTGCGGCCAGAAACTTTCTTTTCATTCTTATTCATCCTCCCATTTTTTTACTCTTATACAATTTATAGCTTACTACATTTTTCCATCTATTTCAAGTTATCCGCCGGTAAAATACCTTACAAATTTCTTATGGTTTTTTCCGGTTTTTCGGGCAGAAAAAACCTCCCGGCTCCGGTTTTCTTGCCGGATACAGGAGGTTTTTCATTTGTTTCTTTTTTATTCGTTTACGGTAGTAGATCCGTAGATTTCTGTCTGAAGTCTGGAAATGGTTGCCGAGAAATCCGGAACAAGCATCTCACCCTTGCTGGAGTACAGATCATCGTATGGTACACGGCTCTGTACAATCTCATAGGAGAGGATCGTCGGCAGCTCGCCGATCAGCGTCATCAGTGTAGACTGGTCGATGTTATGGGTGACACTCGGAAGAATGGTATCTGCCAGCGCGCTCAGTTCTGTTACGCTGGAAGATTTCATCTCCTGCATCATTTTGCTTAATACCTCTCTCTGGCGCTCGGTTCTCTGATAATCCGAGTTTCCGACGTAACGAATTCGTGCATATGCAACCGCCTGATAACCGTCCACGTGCTGATCGCCGCTTGACGTATACTGATGTGCGGATGCATCTGCATTGCGAAGCTTGCACATTTCGTTAATATAGTTGTTTGCCACACGTACCTCATCATCACTCGGGGAAAGCTCGATTCCGCCGACGGCATCAATGATATCGATCATGGAATCAAAGTCAACGCTTGCGTAGTTATCAATCGGCAGCTTGTAGTTGTCTTCAATGGTACGGACAACCAGCGGGCCGCCGCCGTATGCGCAGGCTGCGTTCAGCTTCTTTACACCGACATCCGGAATATTTGCATACAGGTCACGCATAAAGGATGTCATGTGAATCTGCTTTGTATCTTTGTTGACGGATAACAGAATCATGGAATCTGAGTTTCCATACCACGTTTTGTCACGACGGTCAACACCGATCAGCAGAATATTGTATACATTGCTGTTGTTTGGAAGTTCAATGTCCTGTGTCTCATTTAAAATCTCAGACTGCAGGGCATCCGTCTCCTCATCAGTCAACCCGGTACTTTCGGTCTCAACCTCTGTGGATTTATTGATCGTGATTTTATCGTCGCTTACGTAGTTACTCTTGCTGTAATAGTGATTGATTACAGCATAGACACCGACGAGCACAACCAGTACAACTACGAGAAGGATGGTGAGCACATTAACCCAGCCGAATTTCTTCTTTTTCTTTCCTGAGGAATGGCGTCTTTCCGGGATTTCATCCTCGTCATCATATTCTTTTCTCATAACGACCTCTTTCATTTTCTTATTTTCCGGTATTTTCCAGCCGGATATCGTTTATAATATAGTCAAAAAACGGACTGCTGTCAAGTGTGCAGTCCGTTTTGATTGATTTCCGTTTGCAGTTCTTTTTCCTACCGCTGCATTTTCTCCCACTGGTTCAGTGCAGCCTCAATGACTTTGTCCATATCGTAATACTTGTATTCTCCAAGTCTTCCGCCAAAGATAACCTTCTCTTCTTTTTCCGCAAGTGCGGCATATTTCTGATAAAGTTCCTGGTTTCTGGCATCATTCACCGGGTAGTACGGCTCCATCCCCTCTTTCCAGTCGGTGGAATACTCTCTGGAAATGACGGTCTTTTTCTGGGTTCCGAATTCGAAATGCTTGTGTTCGATCACACGCGTATACGGTGTCTCCCGATCGGTGTAGTTTACTACAGCTACGCCCTGATAATTGTCGGTATCCAGCACTTCTGTTTCAAAGCGCACCGTACGGTATTCCAGCTTGCCAAGTGCATAATCGTAAAACGCATCAATCGCTCCGGTGTAAATCACCGTCTCACCCATCGCCAGGTACTTTTCTTTATTTTCCAGAAAATCAACACCTATCTGTACATCCGCTTTTTCAAAAAGCCGCTCTGTCAGAACGTTATAGCCTCCAATTGGAATTCCCTGATAAAGGTCATTGAAATAGTTGTTGTCATACGTAAAGCGCACCGGAAGCCGTTTGATGATAAAGCTCGGCAGCTCACTGCAGTCTCTTCCCCACTGCTTTTCTGTATAACCCTTAACCAGCTTTTCATAAATATCTTTTCCAACCAGTTTGATCGCCTGCTCTTCCAGATTTTTCGGCTCTCCCGGAACAGCTTTTCTCTGCTCTTCGATGATTGTTTTCGCCTCTTCCGGTGTGCGGATTCCCCACATTTTACTGAAGGTATTCATATTGAACGGCATATTATAAATTTCGCCTTTGTAGTTGGCAATCGGCGAGTTTGTATAACGGTTGAATTCTGCCAGCGAATTGACAAACTGCCACACCTCTTTATTCGAAGTATGGAAAATATGCGCTCCATACTTGTGTACATGAATTCCCTCGATTTCTTCGCAGTAAATATTTCCGCCTGTATGATCTCTTCGTTCCAGTACAAGACAGCTTTTCCCTGCCTGACCGGCAAGATAAGCAATCACTCCGGAATACAGACCGGCGCCAACCAGAACATAATCATATTTCTTCATTGTTCTTTCTCCTTACAGTTCTTCCCCAAGTCCCGTCCGGATGGAATTGACAAGGAACTGCAGAGCTTCCTCCTCGTCCTCTCCCTCGCAGAACAGCTCAATTTCGTCTCCGCATTTGACGCATGCGCCAAGGACGCTTAAGACGCTCTTTGCATTTGCTGTATTTCCATCTCCGTAGTGGAATGTAATAGATGATTTAAACTGCATCGCCTGTTTGCACAGGGTTCCGGCCGGGCGAAGATGAAGGCCGGTTGGATTTTTCACGGTCACTTTTCCGCTTACCATTGGTTTCCCTCCTAATTTGTTCCTGTCGTTTTATTTGCTACTGCTTTTTCTTTGATATGAATCGTTGTCTTGACACTGTCTACGAGCTCATAGCCATCCGGCAGTGTGATTTTTACCGGTACCTCGTAATCCCCGACACCCATTCCATTCAGATCTATGGATGCGTTGATCTGGGAAGTATCTAATTTGGCCAGATTTTTGTCCGATGCTTTAATGCGGATTGCAAGCTGTGTCTGATCATACAGAACGGTATAAGTGGACTGAAGATTGCCCGTCTCGATCTGATCGACATCAAGTTCAAATTCCCTGCTCTCATTCGGCATAACCGTTACGTGAACGGTAACGGATGCAGACGAACTGGAGGATACTTTCAGATCTGTCACATCGGCGAGAACATCGCTTAAGTCAACCGTCGTCTCCACATCGGAGCGCTGTCCTGCAACGGAGGTATAGTCTTCCGGAATTTCAATCGTATTGCCTTCATCCGCCAGCTTTGCAAGTGCCTCCTCGGATCCGACAACGGTGATTTCCTCCGGTGTGGTATAGATATTTTTAATCTGATAGCCGTCTGCCGGAGTTCCGCTGTACAGTGCACTCAGCTTAATACCGGATACACGGCGCCACAGTTCAATATCCACATCCACCTGCGGGGAGCCGCTGTCGAAATTCAAAAATTCCATCTGGGATTCCGGCATCTCATCCTGGTTTTTATCAATAATCATCAGATCCGCCGTGACGGTTCCGGAATTCCGCATATTGGTTACATCTACTTTTGCCACCACACTGCTGATCTTATTGATCAGGGACGTCGGGCCGGAAATGGTGATGCTCTCCGGATCGGAAGTCATCGTTCCCACTTCGTAATCTTTTGCCGGTTTCGTATTTCCTGCGTCAATTGTGATCGGGAATTTTTCGCTGTCCACATCCTCGATTTCCACAGGGATCGTTGCTGTCACTGTGCTCAGTTTTTCCTGTTTTACCATGGAGCACGCTGCCTTGATCGGCACATAAACCGGGTTTGTATCCATCGTCACAATCTGGGTCAGATCGGCCGTGACGGTGATATCCGATGCCTTCAGCCGGCTGACAACCGAGTTGTTGTCCGTGACAGTAACCGTGACCGTCTGGTATTCCTCCGCAATCTGGTATGTTTTCTTTCCGGCTGCGATGTAGGCTTCATTGGTCACCTGCACGGGGACATCAAAGCGCTCTTTCACAATCGGGTCATTCACACTGACCACAACGTACCAGATTACAATGGCAATCAGGATAGAAAGAATTTTTAAAGGGAGATTGTTCAGAAGCTTTTTCAGAATTTTCTTTTTCATTTCTTCTCTCCCTCCACTTTCTGACGCATTCCGCGGATATGCCATCCTTTCTTCTCTTCCGGTTTTTTCGCGAGCTTCTGGATTTTGTGAAGCTGGTCCCGAAGGTCGCTCGGTGTTACTGCCGTGTGGAGTTCTCCGCCGGAAGCATACGACACATTTCCGGTTTCCTCGGAGACAATAATCGTAAAGGAATCCGTCACCTCACTGATGCCGACACCTGCACGGTGGCGTGTTCCAAGATTCTTGTTCAGATCCATGTTGTCGGACAGCGGCAGGTAACATGTTGCTGCCGTGACACGGTTGTTCCGTACAATCACGGCTCCGTCGTGCAGCGGCGTATTGTGTTCGAAAATATTGATCAGCAGCTGGCTGGTCAGAACGCCGTCAATCGGGATTCCGGTCTTTTCATATTCCTCCAGGGTGATGGTCTTTTCGATGACGATCAGCGCTCCGGTCTTTACTTCTCCCATTTCAAAACTGGCCCTTACCAGTTCATTGATGGTTTTATCACTGAACCGTTCATTTTCCTCCTGGCCGCTCGCAAAAGAAATGGCAGACAGCGGATTCTTTTCTCCAATCTGCTCGACCACTCTTCGAAGCTCCGGCTGAAAGATAATTACAACCGCTGTGATCGCCGCCCCGCCGATGTTTCCGAACAGCCACAGAATCGTCTGCATTTTCAGCACGTTTGCAATGATGACAAAGACACCAATCAGAAAAATACCTTTCATCAGCGTATAGGCCTTTGTATTCTGCAGCCAGCGGATCAGGTGATAGACGAAAAATGCAATGAGCAGAATCTGCACAATATCAATCAGTTCAATTTGTTTTGGCAGCCCGTAGTCTGCCGTTCTTGTGACAATCCAGTTCCACACGCCACGCACACTGTCACTTCCTTTCTTTTCCCCCGGCCGGTTTTCTTCTGATTTTCAAAATTCTTTTAAAGATCCTTTAAGGTGTCCTCCAGCATGCTCTTATAATCCACATCCTGATAATCGCCCTCGTCCAGCGGCGGAATTTCTTCTTCCTGAATTTCTTCTGTTTCGTTTATTTCTTCTGTTTCGTTTATTTCTTCTATTTCTTCTTTTTCCTCGATCTCATCAAGATCCCTGCTGTTCCCGGATTCTTCTGTATGTCCAAGATTTGCCAGCGCATCGAGTTCCTCGTCTGTCAGATCCGGTTCTTTTTTCTTTTCATTCCGAATATAAGTCACACGGCGCTGTGCCTTTGTCACATTGAATTTTGGAACGGCTTTTACGTAGTAATAATAATCGTCGTCATCATATTCCAGGTATTCTGTCCGGGTGTAGTCTGCACCGAACAGGAAAAACTCCAGAACAAATCCAACCAGACAGCCGGCCGCCGCCCCGATCAGAACCATCGGGAGTGCAATCTGTACATCCAGTGCCAGGCTTCCGGCAATCATAATAACCGCATAGGCAACCGAACCTGCCACAATGGAAATCTGCCATGCATAGTCCGCACTGCTGTGGCGGATTGCATTGACAAGAAGTACGGTCAGTGCGCAGGCGATCAGAACCAGCAGCATTTCCTCATTGCGGAAGAGGCCGTTGAAAAATTCCTGTACGACTGCCGTGATCTCCGGTGCTTCCGCCGCATGAAGCAGCGGCTCCATTTTTCCGTGAATCATGTCGCACATATAGTAGACAACGACACCGCAGGCTGCTGAAAATGCAGAGAGCGGCGTGCCGGCAAGACCATAGGCAACCGGAACGGCAGATGGCACGTGAAGCCAGAATGCGAGCGGTGTCAAAAGGAGTGCCGGCGCATCCTTCGGCACAAAGCGAAGATATAGAAACCAGAGCACCAGCAGAACCAGCGCCGCAAGACCCGCGATTACCATGTGAAGTGCAAAGCAGTGACCGATGATTACCAGCATTGCAAGGAAAACCATTCCATTCAATGGCAGGATGGCGCAGATCAGCGACAGAATCAATACCACATACATGCTGTTCAGCATCTTCAGATAGCCGAGATTGGAATTAATACCACGAAATACAGCAAGAGCGAGCAGAAATTTCACAATCGGAAGTACGATTCCGCTGCAGGAGCCGTAAAACTCTTTTAATTTTTCTTTCAGTTCGATCAATACTGTCATGTTTCCTTCCTCCTGCGCCCGGATTTCTTCCCGCTTTTTTCCTGTTCCTCATACATGTTCTGCAGGTCATCCAGCTCTTTTCCATACCATTTCAGCTTTTTCTGTGCTCCCTGGTAACGGATCGTGCTGATCACATACACGGCAATGGAATAGACTGCCAGAAAACACAGATAGGACGCGATCAGACACCCTGCTGCAAACTGCAGATCGATTGTGTCTATCTCGTCCACCAACCATTCAATATGATATAAGACTGCAACCGCAAGTACCAGAATGTATCCGATGGAAGCCAGAAAAAAATTTTTCAGAAGCTCTTTTCCGATGTAATCACTCCGAAAATAGCGGCCGATTCGTAAGGCATTTTTTTCTTCTTTTTTTTCGAAAAAAGCCAGTTTTGTCATCTGACGAATCCTTTTTTCGTCCAACATGCCTCTTGGTCTCCTCTTCCCGTTCTAAATTATGTTTATTTTACCATATGTTTCCGATATTGGAAAGCTATTCTCAAAATATTCACACACTATTTTACAATTGCCGCACAAACAAAATCCACCTGTTCTGCTCCATTCACTTTCAACAGTGACGCAATGGCATCAACCGTGCTTCCCGTTGTGTAAATGTCATCTACCAGAAGAATCCGGCAGTATTTCATCTGTCCCGGCTTTGCCAATGCAAAAGCTCCCTCCAGGTTTTTCCGCCGCTCGGCGGGACCAAGCTCTTTCTGGCGTTTTGTTTTTTTCACACGGCGGATCAGGCGGGCATTCATGGGAAGTTCCATTTCTTCTGCCAGCTTTTCTGCAAATACCTCCGCCTGATTGTAGCCGCGCTGCCGCTGTCTTGCCGGATGAAGCGGCACCGGAACGAGCACCTCCGGATTTCTTCTCTGGATCTGCTTTCCCACATAGAAAAACGCCGCGTGAGCATAAAATCCGGCGTATTCCTGCCGTTCATGATATTTGAACCGCATCAGGGAAGCCTCAAGTTCCCCGTGGTAACCGTACGGCGCAAAACCGCGGTCGAAGCTGTGCCTCGTTCTGCTGCAGTCCCGGCAGAACTCTTCCTCACTGCCCACGGGTTTCCCGCATTTTTTGCACCGCGCGCCCAGAATCGGATGGATCTTTTCCACACAATTCCGGCATAGATACAGCTCCTCACGTGACAGCAGTCCGTCACAGATGGGACATCGTCTCGGATAAACTGCGTTTAAGAGCCAGTTTCCTGTTTTATTTTTTTCTTTCATGTAACCTGCGCTTTCCCTTATCCACTCTGCCGGATGCAGCCGCATCCATGCCCCGGAAAAACGTGTTTACGCGTTTTCTTCCTGCATTTCCCGGATTCTTCTGGCGAGCGTTGTATACCGGTTCGCCTCGATATGATTTCCGATCATTGCCTGGAATGTCACATCACTTCCAACGATGGTGACGCACTTTCTGGCTCTCGTCACGGCCGTATACAGAAGATTCCGCGTCATCAGCATGCGCGGGCCGCCGAGCAGCGGAATCACAACCGCCGGGTACTCGCTTCCCTGCGCTTTATGTATCGTTGTGGCGTAGGCGAGCTCCAGCTCGTCCGCCTGTTTGAACGTATAGTCTGCGAATTTTCCTTCCTCAAACTCCACGGTGATCACCTCGGTATACGGGTTGATGCTCCGGATCATGCCGAGGTCTCCGTTGAATACACCCATACCGCGCTCCGCCACGATTCCGTTGATGCCGCGGATTTCCCACTCCATCTGGTAATTGTTGCGGATCTGCATGACCTTGTCGCCCTCGCGAAGGATATTACCTCCATTTTCCCGCTCGGCTTTGTCCGGTGCGGGCGGGTTCAGATATTTCTGCAGAATCTGATTCAGATTTTCCACGCCGAGTGCACCTTTCCGCATCGGAGTCAGAATCTGGATATCCTGCGGGCGGGCATCCACATAACGCGGCAGTTTCTGGGACACCAGCGTCACCAGCACTTTCCAGATCACGTTGACATCGTACCGTTTCAAAAAGAAGAAATCTTTGCTCTTATTGTCCAGTATAACCTCTTCCCCATTATGGATCTTATGTGCATTGACAACAATATCACTCTGGGATGCCTGCCGGAAAATGTGCGTCAGGCAGACAATCGGAAAGCATTCCGAACGGATCAGATCCCGGAGGACACTGCCCGGGCCGACACTTGGAAGCTGGTTCTGGTCTCCCACCAGGATCAGCCTTGTTCCCGGCACAATCGCGGAAAGAAGGGCATGCATCAGGTGAATATCAACCATCGACATCTCATCAATGATGATGACATCCGCGTCGAGCGGATTATCTGCGTTCCGCTCAAAATGCACATTTGCCGAGGAGTCATCCACATTTCCCGTCAGTTCCAGAAGACGATGGATCGTGCATGCCTCACAGCCAGTTGCCTCTGTCATTCGTTTCGCCGCTCTTCCGGTCGGCGCTGCCAGGAAAATGTCGAGGCCTTCTGCCTCAAAATAATGGATCATCGCATTGATGGTCGTCGTTTTTCCGGTTCCGGGACCTCCGGTCAGGATCATAAGACCGCTGTATGCCGCCTCAACGACTGCCGTCTTCTGCATCTCATCCAGCTCGATCTGATATTTTTTCTCGATCTTTCCGATCCGCTTTTCGATTGCCTCACGGTCTTCCTCGCATGTAATATTCAGCTCATGCAGCATGCGCGCCGTACTCAGTTCCAGATAATAATACTGGCTGGCGTACACAATCCGCAGCGGCTCATCCCCTTCCCGTTCGGCCGGGAGCTCGCGGATGACCGCTTTTTTGTCGATTGCCATATCCTGCAGAGATTTCTGCATCCGCTCCGGTTCTACGCCGAGAAGTTCCTGCCCTCTCCGAAGCAGCACCGGTTCCGGCAGATAGACATGGCCTTCTGCCGTCGCCTGATTCAGCACATACGAAAGACCGCTCTTGATGCGGAATTCGCTGTCCACGGCAATCCCGATTTTTCCGGCAATCTCATCCGCTGTCCGAAATCCCACGCCTGCGATATCTTCCGCCATTTTATACGGGTTTTCCTTTAAAATCCGGTACACATTGTCCCCGTACTGCTGATAAATCTTTGCACCGAGATTCAGTGCAATGCCATATCCCGAGAGGAAAATCATCGCATTCTGCATTTCGGCTTTTTCTGCCACCTGCTGTGCAATTTCACGCGCTTTCCGCTCGCTGATTCCCTTTACCTCCGCGAGGCGCTCCGGCTCTTCCTCGATGATCCGAAGCGTATCGTCACCGAAGCGGCGCACAATTCTTGCCGCCAGCGCCGCACCGACTCCTTTGATCGCACCGGAACCGAGATACCGCTCCAATGCAACAGAATCCTGTGGAACTTTCGTCTCATAGGATTCAATGCGGAACTGCTTTCCATAGGCAGCATGTTCAATATAATCTCCGGAAGCCTCGATCAGCTCGCCCTCTCCGATCATCGGAAGCGTGCCGACGCATGTCAGCTCGCGCCCCTTCATGCTCAGATTCAGGACGGTATATCCGTTCTCCTCATTTCGGAAAATAATGTGTTCTACGTAGCCTTCTACTTTTTCTTTTTCACTCATCTTTTATCAAAACTGGCTTTCAAATTCATTCATCACTTCGCGGTACTGGCCGGTTCCAAGGGCAACGACGCTCGCCGGATTTTCTGCTGTCACGGTATTGATGCCGGTCCGCTCCTGGATCAGCTCGTCCATTCCGGCAAGGAGACTGCCGCCTCCGGTCAGGATAATGCCGCGGTCGGAAACATCGGATGCCAGTTCCGGCGGCGTTTTTTCCAGCACGGCACAGATCGCGTCCGCAATCTGGTTTGTCGTCTGGGCAAGGGCACCTCGGATTTCGTCGGAGGAAACCGTAATCGTCGCCGGAAGTCCGGTGATGACGTTTCTTCCCTTGATCTCCATCGTTTTCTCCTCGGCCCGCGGATAAGCGGAACCAATCCGGATTTTCACTGCCTCTGCGGTCTGTTCTCCGATAAATACGTTGTATGTTTTCCGTACATAGCGGATGATATCCTGGTCAAATGTCTCACTGGAAATCTTGACCGAATTGGAAACAACGGTTCCCGCAAGCGAGATCACAGCGATATCCGTCGTGCCTCCACCGATGTCCACGATCATATTTCCGCATGGTTTCGTAATGTCAATTCCGGATCCGATTGCCGCTGCCACCGGCTCCGGCACGATCAGCACTTCCCGGGCTCCCGCCTGGTACGTTGCCTCCTCCACAGCCTTCCGCTCTACTTCCGTCACACCGGACGGCACACAGATGCTGATTCTCGGTTTCCGGAATGCTCTTCTTCCCATTGCCTTCTGGATAAAGTAGCGCAGCATGCGCTCGGTGATCAGAAAGTCCGTGATCACGCCCTGCCGCATGGGCCGGACCGCCATAATATTGCCCGGTGTCCGTCCAATCATCTGACGCGCTTCTTCTCCAATTGCCCGTACTTTATCTGCATCTTTATCATACGCAACTACGGACGGCTCCTTTAATACAATGCCTTTTCCCTTGGCATAGACCAGGATGCTGGACGTCCCCAGATCAATTCCGATATCGGTCGTTGCAGCCATAGTAATCCCCTTTCCTGTTCTCTTTTATTTTTCTTTATTTTAATCTGTTTGAAATTTGTATAGAATAAGTTCGGGTTCAAAACACCCGAAACCCAAAAGGATCGAATGTGCTCTGAACCCAACCCGCTTCTTATTATATACAATCCCTTTTAAAATGGAAAGGATTTTTTAGAGATATTTTTCGACATATTTTCCGGTGTAGGATACCGGGCTCTTGGCCACTTCCTCCGGCGTTCCGCACGCAATCACGGTTCCGCCGCCGTCTCCGCCCTCCGGTCCGATATCAATAATATAGTCCGCCGTCTTGATGACATCCAGATTGTGTTCGATAACAACGACGGTATTTCCGCCCTCGGACAGGCGGTGCAGAATCTCCACCAGTTTGTGGACATCCGCAAAATGAAGTCCCGTCGTCGGCTCGTCGAGAATGTAGATCGTTTTTCCCGTGCCGCGGCGGCTCAGCTCTGCTGCGAGCTTGATACGCTGCGCTTCTCCACCGGACAGCGTGGTGGACGGCTGGCCGAGGCGGATGTAGGAAAGGCCGACATCGTACAGGGTCTGTAATTTCCGGAAAATCGATGGTACCGGCCTGAAGAATTCCAGTGCCTCCTCGACCGTCATATTCAGCACATCGTAGATGCTCTTTCCTTTGTATTTGACTTCCAGTGTCTCACGGTTGTACCGTTTTCCATGGCAGACCTCACACGGCACATAGACATCCGGCAGGAAGTGCATTTCGATCTTCAGGATACCGTCGCCGCCGCAGGCCTCGCATCGGCCGCCCTTCACATTAAAACTGAATCTTCCCTTCTTGTAGCCGCGCGCCTTGGCATCCTGCGTTGCCGCAAACAGGTCGCGGATCTGATCGAACAGACCTGTGTACGTTGCCGGATTGGAACGCGGTGTTCTTCCGATCGGGGACTGGTCGATGTCGATGACCTTATCGAGCTGTTCCATACCGATGATGTCTTTGTGTGCACCCGGAATCGTCCGCGCACGGTTCAGATCTCTTGCCAGCCGTTTGTACAGAATTTCATTGACAAGGGAACTCTTTCCCGATCCGGAGACTCCGGTCACGCAGGTCATGACACCGAGCGGGAAATTCACGTTGATATTTTTCAGATTGTGCTCTTTTGCTCCGACTACCTTCAGCCAGCCCGTCGGCTTTCTGCGCTCAGACGGAACCGGAATTTTCAGCTCTCCGCTTAAGTATTTTCCGGTGATGGAATTCGGATTTTTCATCAGATCTTCCGCCGTTCCGATCGCCACCAGCTCTCCGCCGTGCTCACCGGCTCCCGGACCGATATCGACAACGCAGTCAGCGGCGCGCATCGTATCCTCGTCGTGCTCCACGACGATCAGGCTGTTTCCGAGGTCACGCAGATGTTTCAGCGTCGCGAGAAGTTTGTCGTTGTCTCTCTGGTGAAGACCGATGCTCGGCTCGTCGAGAATATAGGCGACACCGACAAGGCCGGAGCCGATCTGCGTTGCCAGACGGATTCTCTGCGCCTCACCGCCGGACAGCGATGCCGTTCCACGCGCCAGGGTCAGATAGTTTAATCCGACATCCGCAAGGAAGCTCACACGCGCACGGATCTCTTTTAAAATCTGCTTTCCGATCAGCAGCTGCTGTTCGGAGAGTTCGAGGTTCTGCATAAACTTCTGCAGATTGTCGATGGAAAGGGATGTTACTTCAAAAATATTTTTATCTCCGACCGTCACACCAAGCGACGTCGGTTTCAGACGCTGGCCATGGCACGCCTGGCACGGGGTCACACGCATGAAGGTTTCGTATTCCTGTTTTGTAGAATCCGATCCGGTCTCACGGTAGCGGCGCTCTACATTTTTGATCAGCCCCTCAAAAGCCACATCGTACACACCGACGCCGCGCTGACCGCGGTAATGCACCTTGACGGATTTTCCGTTCGTTCCGTAAATCAGGATATCGTGGATTTTTTTCGGATATTCACAGAACGGAGTGGAAAGGGAAAAATCGTACTCCTCTGCGAGCGCATCGAGAATGGCTCTCGTATAGCTCGATTTGTCCGTGCAGGACTGCCAGCCGAGCACGGTGATGGCTCCGTCTGCGATGGATACGGTCTTGTCCGGAATCATCAGATCCTCGTCGAACTCCATCTTGTAGCCAAGGCCGGCACAGCTCGGGCAGGCGCCGAACGGGTTGTTGAAGGAAAAGCTTCTCGGCTCAATCTCCTCCATGCTGATGCCGCAGTCCGGGCAGGAAAAGCTCTGGCTGAAGTTGAGCTGATTTCCGTCCATCGTGTCGACCACCAGAAGGCCGTCCGCCAGATCCAGTACGTTCTCGACGGAATCCGTCAGACGTTTCTCAATGTCCGGTTTGACTACAAGACGGTCCACAATAATGGAAATGTTGTGTTTCAGGTTCTTATCCAGCGTGATCTCCTCGGACAGCTCATACTGGCTGCCGTCGATCATCACGCGGACATAGCCGCTGCGTTTTGCCTGTTCGAGCACCTTTTCGTGTCTTCCCTTGCGGCCGCGCACAACCGGCGCGAGAAGCTGGATTTTCGTCCGCTCCGGGAGTGCCATGATCTGATCGACCATCTGGTCCACCGACTGGCGGCTGATGACTTTTCCGCACTTCGGGCAGTGCGGAATACCGATTCTCGCGTACAGAAGACGGAAGTAATCGTAAATCTCCGTCACGGTTCCGACGGTGGAACGCGGGTTCCGGTTCGTCGATTTCTGATCGATCGAAATAGCAGGCGGCAGGCCTTCGATGCTGTCCACATTCGGTTTTTCCATCTGTCCTAAGAACTGGCGCGCGTAGGAGGAAAGGCTCTCCATGTACCGCCGCTGGCCCTCCGCATAGATCGTGTCAAACGCAAGCGAACTCTTTCCTGAACCGCTGAGGCCCGTAAATACAACAAACTGGTTTCTGGGGATATCGACATTCAGTGCTTTCAGGTTGTTCTCCCTGGCTCCCCGTATTCTGATAAACTCTTTTTTCTCTGCCATAACTGTTCCTCTTATTAATTGGAATCCCTGTCCGGACAGGGACAGGAATCTTGTCTCGTTTTCTCCCATTATAGCACACCGCCGTGCGTTGTGCAAACATTTGTTCTATTTCTTTATCATCTTTTTACAGCAGAAAATCTGCCAGAATCACATTGCTGACGGAAATCCCATCGCGTGTCAGAGCCAGGCGCCCGCTGTGTTCCTGTAAAAGATGCATCGCTTCGTATTTCTTCAGAACCCCGCCGTATACGGCATGGATCTCCTTTCCAAACTTCTCCTCAAACTCCGTCGTCGAGATCCCTTGTGTCATTCGAAGGCCGAGAAACATAAATTCTTCCATGGCATCCTGCCGGGAAAGAATTTCCTCATCCTCACGGATCTTTTCCAGTGCTCCGCACGCTTTCAGATACAAAGATCGATCTGCCGTGTTCGTCCACCGGCGGTTTCCGAATAACGATGCCGCGGAAGGCCCGAACCCCAGATAATCCGTCCTTTTCCAGTAGCCGATATTGTGGCGGCATGCGAAGCCCGGCTTTGCATAATTGGAAATCTCATACTGGAAAAAGCCGTATTCTGCGAGGATTTCCGCCGTTCTGGCATACATTTCGCGTTCTGTGTCCTCATCCGGCAGATCCAGTTTCTGCTCCGCAAACGGGGTTCCCGGCTCCACGATCAGGCTGTAGGCGGAAATGTGCTCCGGAGAAAGCTCCGCGATCGTCCGAAGACTCTCTTCCCATTTCTCTTCACTCTGCTCCGGCAGACCTGACATCAGATCCACGTTGATATTCGCAAACCCGGCATCCCGTGCCAGTGCAAAACTCTCCTGAAATTCCGCAAACGTGTGGATTCTTCCCAGCCGTTTCAGCTCCTCATCGTGAACCGACTGACAGCCGATACTGATCCGGTTGAAGCCGCTCTTCCTGTAACATTTCAGTTTTTCCGCATCCAGCGTTCCCGGATTGGCCTCCAGCGTAATCTCAGCATCCTCTGAAAAAATGTACTTGCTCCGCAGTTTTTCCATCACACGGGCGAGCATTCCGGCATCCACTGCGGATGGTGTTCCGCCGCCGAAAAAGGCGGAAATCACTTCACTTTCTGCCGTCTCTTCCGCTGCATCGATTTCTGCCAGCAGAGCCTCTTCATACTCCTTCTGCATTGCTTTCGTGCCCGGTCCCGAGACAAAATCACAGTAGGCGCATTTCCGGATGCAGAACGGGATATGCACATAGAGTTCCAGTGGTTTTCTTTTTTTATTCATTCTGCTTTTCCTCCGTACGATCGAAAGACCGGCCCCTGCGCTCCCGCAACAGCAGGCGGCGCCGACAGGCCGGTCTCATTTTTATTTCTTAATTTTCATCCAGTTTCAGTACGCTCATAAAGGCTTTCTGCGGAATCTCCACGTTTCCTACCTGGCGCATCCGCTTCTTACCTTCCTTCTGCTTCTCCAGCAGCTTCTTCTTTCGGGAAATATCGCCGCCGTAGCACTTGGCGAGGACGTCTTTGCGCATCGCGCGGACGGTTTCTCTGGCGATAATCTTCGATCCGACAGCCGCCTGGATCGGGATTTCGAAGAGCTGCCGCGGAATCTCTTCTTTGAGCTTCTCGCACATCTTTCTTCCGCGCTCGTAGGCAGATCCCTCGAATACGATGAAGGACAGCGCATCCACTTCTTCTTTATTGACGAGGATATCGAGTTTTACAAGCTCGCTTCTCTCATAGCCGAGCAGCTCGTAGTCGAATGACGCGTAACCTTTGGAGCGGGATTTTAAAGCATCAAAGAAATCGTAGATAATCTCATTCAGCGGGAGATGGTAATGAAGCATCGCACGCGTCGTCTCCATGTATTCCATTCCCTGATACTGGCCTCGTCTCTGCTGGCAGAGCTCCATGATCGGTCCGATGTAGTCGGTCGTCACCATAATCTCTGCTTTTACCAGCGGCTCTTCCATATAATCAATCTCGGACGGGTCCGGCAGATTCGACGGGTTGGTCAGGTCAATGACGGTTCCGTCGGTTTTGTGAACCTTATAGATAACGCTCGGTGCGGTCGTCACGAGATCCAGATTGTACTCACGCTCCAGGCGCTCCTGAATAATTTCCAGGTGAAGCAGTCCAAGGAAACCGCAGCGGAAGCCAAAGCCCAGTGCTGCCGATGTCTCCGGCTCGTAGAAGAGGGATGCATCGTTTAACTGCAGTTTTTCCAGCGCGTCGCGCAGATCGCCGTACTGTGCGCCGTCGGCCGGGTACATGCCGCAGTATACCATCGGGTTGACTTTTTTGTAGCCCGGCAGTGCTTCTGCACACGGACGGTCGGCATCGGTTACGGTATCACCCACGCGGGTGTCGCGCACGTTTTTGATGCTGGCGGTGATATAGCCTACCATTCCGGCGGAGAGCTCGTCGCACGGGATCAGACGGCCTGCGCCGAAGTAGCCGACCTCGACAACTTCCTCGACAGCGCCTGTCGCCATCATGCGGATTCTCGTTCCTTTTTTCACGCTTCCTTCCATCACACGGCAGGAAATGATGACGCCGCGGTATGCATCGTAGACGGAGTCGAAAATCAGTGCTTTTAACGGTTCCGTCGGATCACCTTCCGGTGCCGGAATTTTCTGTACGATCTGTTCGAGCACCTCGTCCACGTTCAGGCCGGTTTTTGCGGAAATCCGCGGAGCATCCTGCGCTTCCAGTCCGATGACATCCTCGATCTCTGCAATTACACGGTCCGGCTCGGCGCTTGGAAGGTCTACTTTGTTGATGACCGGGAACACATCCAGGTCATGGTCAAGGGCGAGGTAGACGTTGGCAAGGGTCTGCGCCTCGATACCCTGCGATGCATCGACAACGAGCAGCGCGCCGTCGCATGCGGCAAGGCTTCGGGAAACCTCATAGTTGAAGTCAACATGGCCCGGGGTGTCAATCATGTTTAAAATGTACTCCTCGCCGTCGGCCGCTTTGTATACGGTACGGACTGCCTGTGCCTTGATCGTGATGCCGCGCTCACGCTCCAGATCCATATTGTCCAGCACCTGATCCTGCATCTCACGCTCGGTCAAAAGGCCTGTTTTCTGAATAATACGGTCCGCAAGGGTTGATTTTCCATGGTCGATATGGGCAATAATACAAAAATTACGAATTTTACTCTGATCTATTCCTGACAAGTTTTTTCCTCCTGCTTTTTCCCTACGATACCAGATTGCTCCATATTTCGTACTCCCGCAATCTGTCTATTTTGTATGATACGAAATTCCACTCAAAAAAGCAAGATAAATTTATCCGCCTGATGCCGGACTTTTGCCCGACAGAACCTTATGCAGGATATCCGCAAACGGCCCCATTGCATTTTTCACCTCCTCGACCGTATTCGTCTGCGCACCAACCTCGAGAAGAACAGATCTCGGGCGGAGATGGAGGTTGTAGCGGTAGCCTTTTAAATAGATACAGCGCGAAAAGCCGGGATAATACTGTTTTGCCTCATACTCCATCTGAAAGGAAAATGCAAGGTTTTCCGCCTGATACGGATTGGGCAGGCTTGTCAGTTCGCCGCTTTCTTTCGTGCGGGAAAGGCCGTTGAAAAACATGATCTGCGCGGTCGGCTTTCCGTTGATTTCTGTCACAAGACGTTTTGAACCATTGACCCCGTCCCGGTGCAGGTCGATCACGACCTGAATGGACGGGTGTTCTTCCAGCGCCGCTGCGATGACCGGCTCCGCGTAGTTGTAGGCGCGGCTCCGCTCGAGACAGCCTTCTTTCATGTCAAATGCCTCTGTAATATGAAGCACTTCGTATCCGTACTGCTTTTCCAGAAGCTCCTGCAGATCATCACCGAGGCCGATTACCGTGTCCGCTCTTTCTCCCGGACGGGAATCGGCGAAGGTTTCCTGCGAATGGGTATGATAGATCAGAATCTGCGGGCCTTCGGCATTTTCCGGCAGGGTCAGGTCTTTTCCGAGCAGGGTGCTGCCGTCGATCTCGCCCGGCAGGACCGAAGTGTTGGGATCGACAACGAAGAAGCGGTTCAGGAGCGCCTGCGGGTCAGCAAGAAGGTCAGGTGAAATTGTCTCCTGAATCGTGTCGGCCTCCGGGTAGAGAATCTCACGCGGTGCGCCGCCGGTTTCGATGGTCTCCTCCGGGACAGACTGCGGCGCTTCGGGTTCTGCCGTTGATGCCGACTCTCCGGCTGCCGGTTCTGTGATTCCTGTTTCCGTCTGCTCCGGCTCCGTGATTTCCATTCCATCTTTTTGAGTTTCATCTTTTTGAGTTCCATCCTTTTGATCTTCCTCAGTTCCCTGCTCCTTCGATTCTGTCTGCCCTCTTTCTGCTCCCGGTCCCGGAAACGAATCCTGCTTCGCCGTATCCGTTTCCGCTGCTTCTGTCCCGGCAGACAGCGTATTTTCTGCCGTGCTTCCCTCCCGAAGCGCCGGTATCTGATCCCGCACTGCCGCGAGGAGATTTTCCATCCATCCCCTTCCGTCCTCTTTTCCGTCATAAAAAAGAAGCGGCATCATCACATCCACGGATAACTGCTCCGCCTGTGCTGCCGCCCGCTGCAGCAGAACTTTCCCCTCTAAGAAATGATTTTTCCGGAGAACCGCTGCACTGCGGAACAGCAGTATACTGCAGGACAGGAAAAGACATCCCCATCCGAACCATCGTCCATTTCGCCTGGCATTCCACATATTATCACCATATTCATGATATGTTACAGTTCCCCGGAAAATGCCTGATTCATACCTGCCGCAAGAACTCCGGCCAGGCGGCGGACCATCTCGTCGATCTCTTTTGTCGTCACGTAAAGGCTTTCGAGCGCCGGTGAAATGACTTCTCCCAGAAATTCATCCATCTCGGACTCCTCCAGCGATTCCAGAACGCCTGCGACGGCATCGTGGACGATCGTTCCTGCCCCTACAACGGTCGGCACACCGATTCCGATGACCGGCACTCCGAGCGTCTCCTGATTTAAGGCATTGCGGTGGTTTCCGACGCCCGAGCCCGGCCAGATTCCGGTGTCGGCAAGCTGGATCGTACAGTTCAGCCGGTGAATACTGCATGCGGCAAGGGCATCCACGGCGAGAATCACATCTGGATGGGTCTGTTCTGCCGTTCCGCGCAGGATTTCCACTGCCTCCATGCCCGTCTGTGCCATAACGCCGGGAGCAAGGGCACTCACTTCCCGGCCCTTCTTTCCGTAGGTGCGCACCAGATGGCGCGTAACGTTAAGCTGCTCCACCGTCTCCGGCCCGAGCGCATCCGGCGTGATGCCGCGGTTGCCGAGGCCGGCCACAAGAACGGATCCGCACGCTTCCGGCACCATTTCCATCAGACAGTGGGAAAACTCCTCCGCCGCTTTCCGGCTCTCCTCCTCGTCTGCCGTCAAAAGCAGCGGCGCTTCGATCGTCACATACGTCCCTTTCGGCTTTCCCATCATTTTTGCACCCTGCTCCGATGTGATTTTCACAATGGTTGTCTGAATTTCCGCCTTTCTTTTCTTCTTCTCAATCTCGACCCCGGAGATCTCCACATGGTCCCTCTCAAATTTTTCCTGATTCTCCATCGCCAGGTCTGTCCGCATCCTATACTTTCCTATCATACTTTTCTCCTTCTCCTGTATTTTTGTTGTAGTTTTTGCAATTTTTCCAAAAATATGTATTGACAAACCATGCGAAATATTATAGGATAATAAAGCATGTTTCAGTGGAGCGCCCGTGTCTGTTCCATTGAATAACATCCCTTAAATCACATTAATTTTAAAAATATTGGAGGTGTACAGTTTGGCTAACATTAAATCCGCAAAGAAAAGAATCCTGGTAAATCAGACAAAGGCAGACCGCAACAAAGCAATCCGTTCTGCAGTTAAGACTTCTATGAAAAAAGTAGATGCTGCTGTTGCTGCAAACGATAAAGAGGCTGCTGCTGCTGCATTAGTAAATGCGATCTCTACCATCGACAAGGCTGCTTCTAAAGGCGTTTATCATAAAAACAACGCTGCCAGAAAAGTATCCAATCTGAGCAAAGCTGTAAACTCAATCGCATAATAAAGATATAAACCAAAGAGAACTTAGTCATACCGTCATGTGGCTGGGTTCTTTTTTTATGCTTACCAAAAGAGTGCGCCGCGACAGATCTTTTGATAAACACAGAACAAGGCGTACCGGTACAGGAAAACTGGCCGATACGCCTTGTTCTTTTTAGAAAACTCTGCTCTTACGCCGCCCTGCTGTATTTCGTAATCAGCAGCTCCACGCTCAGCAGATCGGAAATTTTTCCCGTCTTCACGTCCTCTTCCATCTGCACGCAGTCATTGACCGCCGCTTTTAATTCCTCCGCCGCATACTGGCGCGACATGGGAATATAGTTCCGCACAACGAAGCTCTGCAGTCCCGTCCGTTTTGCGATCGTCGCCTGATCGCAATGCTCTGCCAGCAGCTCTTTGACCTGCAGCAGCAGATTGAACTGGCGTGCCAGCAGAAAGAGAATCCGCATCGGCGGCTCCTTTAAAGCCAGCAGATCCTGATACAGATCGAGCGCTTTCCGCTGCTTCTTCTCCGTTACCGCGCGGATCATCTCGAAAATCCGGTTCGTAATCTGCGTTGTGCAGACTGCCTCGATATCCGCCCGCGTGATCACATCTCTTCCCATCGTATAGCTGAGCAGTTTTTCCAGCTCCTGCGAGATATTTCCCATATCCGTGCCCGTCTTTTCCAGAAAATCTTCCATATCCTGGCGCGTGATCTTTTTTCCCTCTTTTTTCATCATGCCGAGTACCCAGGTCATCAGCGTCTTTTCGTCCTGACGAGCAAATTCCACTGCTCTTCCCTGCTTCTGCACCGCCTTGTACATACGGTTCCGCTTATCGACTTCCTCCTCCACGAAGATCAGCACCAGATAATCCGGCAGGGATCCCATGTAGTCTGCCAGCGCGTCGGCTTTGTTTTTGAAAAATCCTGTATTTTCCAGCAGAATCACACGGCGGTCCGCAAAAAACGGCATCGTCTCCGCAAGGTCAATCACTTTGGGAATCTCGGTTCCTCTTCCCTCAAAGCGGGAGAAATTCATCGTGTCGTCCTCCGGCAGCAGTGCGTTTTTCAGCTTGTTTTTATACTGATGCTTCAGATAGGCTTCTTCTCCGTAGAGCAGGTAGGCCTGCTTAAAATTCTGCGTTTTGATATCTTCTAAAATGCTTTTCATTCCATCCTCTTTCTTTTGTTCCGGCAGAAGCACGTTTGCGCAGTGCCGCAGCAGCCGGAGCTTTTGACCATTCAGGAGACGGGAAATTCCACATCCGACCGGTATCCGTGAACCGCCAGGCGGTCACGCTTCAGCTGTACTGTCACGGCTCCATCCACCGGTGTTCCGTAGATATGGCTTTTGCAGGCACGAAGCCGCTCCAGCAGCTCCCGGTGCGGATGGCCGTACCGTCCCGGCCACGCGCAGGAAATCAGGCTGATCTGCGGCTGTATGCGGTTCAGAAATGCCTCGCTCGTTGAATTTCTCGAGCCGTGGTGCGCCACCTTTAAAATCTGGCACCGCTCTGCCGCCCCCAGGACCTCTTCTTCTCCGCTTCCCTCCAGATCTCCCGTCAGAAGTGCGCGGCAGGCACCGCAGGAAAGCTGTAATACAACACTTCCGGCGTTTTCCTCTCCCGTATAGTCTTCGCCCGCTCCCGGATGAAGTACCGATACGGTGAGTTCTCCTGCACGGATCTCGTCTCCCTTTTTTAGATATTCTACCATAATTCCCGCTTTTTGTGCGGCTAAAATAAAAGGATTTTCTTTTTCGCTTCCTTTCATCCACACAGGCAGGAACAGATGGCGGATGCGAAGCGCCGTTTTCTGCTCCCCGATCAGCTCCAGCAGTTCGAGGATTCCGTTCGTGTGATCTGCGTCCGGGTGCGTGACAACAACGGCATCAAGAGCGGCAATGCCGCGCTGTTTCAGATATGGGAGAATCCTTTTTTCCCCGACCGCAGACGCACTGCTGCTCCCGCCGTCATTCAGCATCACAAAACGGCCGCTCTCCACCACCAGCGAATCGCCCTGGCCGACGTCCAGCGCTGTAATGGAAAACGTTTCCCGGGGACGGTAAAAAAGCAGAACACAGGCAAAAAACATGGTAATACCAAAGAGCATCCGCTCCCGCTTTCGTGCCTGCGCACCTTTTCGTTTTGCCCCATCCGGATTCATCTCCCGTTTTCGTTTTCGCACATACAGTATCACCAGCAGACCGGTCAGAATGATTCCATATCCTGCCATCTGCCATTTTTCCGGCTGACCGCAGATCCACACATTTCCCGGAATCTGTGCGACCGCCGCTGTCATCTGCCGCAGAAGTGTGAGCAGGAACCGCGTCGGAAGCAGAACAACACTTCCCGCTTTCACGCTTGCCAGTCCCGCCAGAAGCCCCGCAGCACCCGTCAGCAGCACCGCCGTCATGACAGCTCCTGCAAACAGATTCGGCAGAAACGCAAAGAGCGGAATCTCATAAAAATACCACGCCTGCAGCGGGATCATGACAAGCTGCAGGGAAAGGTACACCATCGCAGCCTCTTTTCCTTTCGCCGCAAGCTTTTCCAGCCCCGTTTTTTCCCCGCGTCTCTTCCGTTCCGCCTTCTCCCCCGCCAGAACCGGATAAACCCCGGAAATGGCTGTTACTGCTCCAAACGAAAGCCAGAACCCGCTCTGCTCCAGATACGAGGGGTTTTCCGCCAGCATCAGAATTGCCGCAAGAGAGAGCGCACTTAAGGAATCATACGTCCTTCCCACTGCGACAGCTCCCATCCGCACCGCAAACATCACCACTGCACGCACGGTCGCCGTTCCGCTGCCGGTAAACATGCCATACAGCACCATACCGGCGGCCGCTGCCAGAGATGCGGGAGTTTTCGGCAGATGCAGTGCCATCAGCAGCCGTCGGAGTGCCATGCCGAGCAGCATCAGATGCATGCCGGAAACGGAAATCAGGTGCAGCAGACCGCTCTGCTGATACGCCAGATACGTCTCCTCCGTGAGTTCCGACCGTTCCCCGAGCAGCATCGCAGAAAGCACACCTGCCTCCTCCTCCGGCATCATTTCTTTTAAAACGGCACAGCACCGCTCCCGCTCCAGCCGGAGCGCTTCGCCGAGATTCCACCGCCCGACATCCACAACTTCCTCCCGTTCCGAAATCACGTAGAACGCACAGCCTTTTCCCTCATAATATGTTTTCTCATCAAACATCCCCGGATTGCGCGGGCTTTCCGGCTTTTTTACAGTTCCGTACACCCGCACAGCGGCTCCGACCGGCAGATCTCCCCGCTTTGCGAGCAGATAAATTTTCCCTTTGCTTCCCTCCCCACGCAGCACATACCCGTTGTTGCTGCTCTTTTTCTCATACGTTTCAATTGTCCCTGCAATCCACACCTTCCTGCCCTGCTGCGCTTTGTTTTCGTATTTGGGGTCAGAAAAAGGCGTGCCAAGAGGCACGCCCGCAATCCGCAGCAGCACAAGCACCAGCATGAATCCAAGACACGCCAGGCACATGGGCCGTTTTCTCATGTATCTTTTTCCTCCAGATAAGACAGGTCTTCCTCGTAGAACTGATTGAGTTTCATCGTTTCACGGAAGGTTACATCGCTCTCTCCGTTGATGGAAAACTGCACCTTATCCACCTTACAGTTCGCCGTGATGGAATCCACCACCGCGTAAATCGGAATCTGCTCCGCCACACTCGAAAGCGCAGAATCCTTAAAAGATTTGTCAAAATTCACATAGGCAATCCGATCGGATGTCGTGACACTTAAGACATTCATCGTATCCGGCAGCACTGCATAGTGGCCGTCTTCTTTCGGTCCCTTCATCAGCTGCTCCACCACGACACGTTCCAGCGGAATGTTCGTGCTGTACGGCACCCGCCGCGTCTCTTTCACAAGATGATCGCCTGCTTCATTTGCAAAATACAGTGTCAGCGTCGCATACTGATACTGATAAATTTCCCTTCCGGAATTTTCCAGAAAGCTGTCCGCCGTCATCGTTCCGATCTCGCGTCCTTTGGAATCCTTTAACGGATCCCCGTCGATCAGAAGCGTCACGCGCTCCACCTCCGGAACCTGCACAAAGGTACGCACCAGTCCTGCACGCACCAAAACCTCCTGCGGCCGCGCAAGCTCTCCGTACTCTCCACTTAAGTTCAGCGTAAGGAGCCCGTTCTCCAGCGTATACGTCTTGATGGAAATCCCATTGGAAAGAAGTGCCTGGTTTCCGTCCTTGGCAGGTTTCTCCTGCAGCGCGTCAACCAGCTCCTTGATCAGTTTCTGATCCGTTCCTTCTTTTGGTTCATACGGCTCCTGCACCAGTGTTGTGCCGGTTTTGTCCAGGCAGTACAGGTGATACGCCGACTCCTTCTGGCTCTTCTGCCACTGCCCGCAGCCGCTAAGAAGCAGCACGCCGGCCAGCAGTACGCCAAGTATCCGTTTCATGTGCGCCACCTCCTACATCACGTAATTCAGAGGAATCCGCACGGAAAATGTCGTTCCCTCGTTTTCTTTGCTGTATACACGGATCGCTCCCCGGTGCATGACAATCGCGCTCCGCGCAATCGCAAGGCCAAGGCCGGTTCCGCCGATTTCCCGCGAGTGGGACTTGTCCACGCGGTAGAAACGCTCGAAGATATGCGCAATCGACTCCTCCGGGATGCCGATGCCGGAGTCTGCCACCGTCACGTAGAAATATTTGTGATCCGCATTTAAGGATACACGCACCCATCCATTCTCGTTGTTGTATTTGATGCCGTTTTCGATCAGGTTCGAGAACGCCAGCGAGAGCTTCGTCGCATCCACCTCCGCATTGACCGGGCGGAAGCTGTCGAGAATGAGCTCCACATTTTTCTGTGCGGCAATCGGATGAAGCCGCTTCAGCAGCTGCTCTAACAGCTCGTTGATATTGACCTGGGTGATATTGAGGTCTGCCACCTTTTTATCCATCTTGACCAGCGACAAAAGGTCGGTAATAATCTGGTTTTCGCGGTCGATCTCCGAGGTAATATCCTGCATGAACTCCTGATAAAGTTCCACCGGAACGCCCTCCTGCCCGTTCAGCGAATCCGCCAGAACCTTCATGGACGCAAGCGGCGTCTTTAACTCATGCGAGACGTTCGAAACAAATTCCTGGCGGGAATCGTCGAGCGTGCGGACGCGGGTCAGCATCTTGTTGAATGCGTCCGTGATCAGCTCTGTCTCGAGGTAATCCGGAACAGAAATGCTTTCGTCGAGATAGCCGTCGGTGATGTCCTCGATGGAACGGGTGACCTTCTGGAACGGCTTCATCAGAATGCCCGCGAGCAGATAGCCAAAAACCAGCACGAGAAGCGCAATGATCGAAAGAATCGTCATTCCCTTCGTCTCCAGAATTTTCATATTCGCACGGATCTCATCCGTCGAAATGCTGACGAGCATAACGCCGAGCGTCTCCTTCGTCTCGGTATTCTGAATCCGCACCGTCATTTCCAGATAGCTGTTTTTCCGGTCGTACTGGCTCGTCTCCTTGCCCTGAAAGCTCTGGATGACCTCCTGCGAGATAATCGTCTTTCCGCGGTCCATATCGTACGTATCTTTGATGACGCGGAAATCCTGGTCGATAATCAGGATTCTGCCGCCGTAGATATTTGTCAGCATACTGAGCTGTCCGTTGATGACATCCGATCCAGGATCTTCCATGTAATTCTGCTGGATGAGCTGGTTGCAGATAATATCGCACTGATTTTTTACGGTAATGCTGCGCACCGATACCGCACGGTCCTCATAGCTGTTTACGATGCTCTTCTCAAGGATCACACACGGTACAATGCCGATGATCACAAGAATCACCGTGATGCGGAAGCGCAGACTCCGCAGAAACTTCCATTTTTCTTTGTTTTTAAGCCTGGAAATAGTAACCAACTCCCCACTTTGTGTGAACGTACTTCGGTTCACTTGGATTTTTCTCAATCTTTTCGCGCAGACGGCGGATATGTACATCTACGGTGCGCACGTCGCCCGGGTACTCATAGCCCCAGACAATATTCAGCAGGTTCTCTCTGCTGTACACCTTGTTCGGATTGAAGACGAGAAGCTCGAGCACATCGAACTCCTTCGCAGTCAGATTGATCTCGCGGTCTCCGATGAAGACTCTTCTGCTCTCGCAGTCGATCCGCAGGTCTTTCACCTGTACGACTTTTGCTTTCTCTTCTTTTGGCTCCTGGCGGGCCGCACGGCGCATGATGGCCTTGATGCGTGCTTTTACTTCCAGAATGTTGAACGGCTTTGTGATGTAATCATCTGCGCCGTATTCCAGTCCCAGGATTTTGTCCATGTCCTCGCCCTTTGCGGTCAGCATAACGATCGGAACGTTGGAAAATTCACGGATCTGCTGGCAGACGGACAATCCGTCCAGCTTTGGCAGCATCAGATCCAGAAGGATCATATCGTATTCTTTTTCTTTTGCCATGGAGAGTGCTTCCTCGCCGTCGTATGCGCAGTCAACCTCCATGCCGTCCTGCTCCAGGCTGAAGCGGATTCCTTTTACGATCAGTTTTTCATCATCAACTACAAGAACTTTCTTTGCCATTTCTTCTCCTTCTTGTTCTAAACCTCGATAGAACCCCTTATCTTTTCAAACATCTTTCCCTTGATGCCCTCAATGTTCATAATCTCCTCAATCGAACCAAACGGGCCGTTTGCTTCGCGGTAGGCGATGATGGCATCCGCACGGCTCTCTCCGATGCCGGAGAGTGTCATCAGTTCTTCTTTTCCGGCCGTGTTCAGGTTGACTTTGCCGGAACCGGAAGCCTGCTCCGTGCCGCCCGTATTCTGCTGCGGCGTTTCCGTGATTTCCATGTTTTCTGCCTCCTCGCGCGTCCAGACGGTGATCTGCTCTCCGTCTTCGATTTTCCGTGCAAGATTGAGGATTTTTTCTTCAGCATCCGGCAGAAATCCGCCTGCCGCTTCCACAGCCTGCACTACGCGGCTTCCGCCCGGCAGCGTGTAGACACCGGGGGAAGCGACCGCACCGCAGATATAAACCTGCACTGTTTCTTCCGGTGCTGCCTCCTGTGCCTCACGTTTTTCCGGAATGCCTGTGGTTTCTCCGGCGCTTTTTTCGGAAACCGTCTGCTCCTCATCCACTTCCTTCTGATTCCCGAAAACGGTTTCCGCCGTGCTCCCGCCTGTGCTATCTGACAGTTTGTATTCTGTATCCCTGTGGTTGCATCCGCAGAGCAAAAAAACCAGCATCGCCGCCAGTATTTTTGCATGTTTTCTGCCTCTGTCCTGCTGTTTTTTCAATTTCATGCTGTGTACTCCCTTCCGCTTCGCATCTGACGCGCAAGGGTCCCTTGTGTACGCATAACTACGTTTCTATTGTATCGAAGAAACCATAAAAATACAAGTAGAAATCTTAATCGTTATTCCCACTGAAACACTACAATTCCCACAACGGCGATCGCCATGCCGATCAGTTTTCGCACGGTGAAATCCGTTTTTTCCATACCGAAAAGGCCGAACAGTTCAATCAGCCACGCCGCTGCGAGCTGGGAAATGACGATCAGCATCGCCGCCTTCGCCGGGCCGAGCCCTGCCATACTCCAGATAACCGTGATCGTGATAAACGCGCCAATTGCCCCGCCGAGCAGCAGATACCACGGCTTTACGCGGAACAGATCCCCGATGGGCTCCCTCCCGGTGATGCACCATGCCGCAAGACAGACGGCAAACGCACTGATCTGCACCCAGCCGGCCGCCAGCCATGTACTCGTCTGTTTCGTCACCTCTGTGTTGAAAACGCCCTGAATACTCATCAGTGCGCCGGAAAGCAGCGCTGTTAAAATTCCCGCCATTGATTTTTCCTCCTGCTGTTTTTTTATGTACTCTCGGAGTCTTTCTGCGCTTGATTTTACGAGAAGATTTTTTGTCAGCTGCACCCAAATTTCTGAGGCGTACGCGGTGCGTACGTTGATGAAATTTGGGTGCAGCTGGCGGAAAATCGGCCGTAAAAGCAAGTGCAGAAAGGCCCCGAGAGTACATTTTATACTATTCCTTTTTTCCCCGTTTTTATACAGAACTCAGGGACAGCAGGAAAACAGCCGACCGGTCTCCTGCCTAGGAAACCAGACGGCTGTCTATTTCACATTACTGTAATGCTTTCTCCAGTTTTTCAATCATCTCATCGATGTCATCTTTCGTAATCACAAGCGGCGGTACCATACGAAGAACGTCGCTTCCGGCGGAAATCACAAGAAGTCCGTTCTCAATCGCGCGGTTGATGACTTCTCCGACCGGACGTCCCGTTACGACAAGGCCCTGCATAAAGCCTTTTCCACGGCGTGCTGCGAGGCAGTCATATTTTTCCACCAGCTCGTCCAGCTTTTTCTCCAGATACGGAGCCGTCTCTGCTACATGCTCTACGACATGCTGTTTCTCATAGCATTCAAATACAGCATTGACAGCCGCGCAGGCCAGCGGGTTTCCGCCGTATGTCGTTCCGTGGTCTCCCGGAACGAGCGAATGCTCTGCCGTCTTTTTATTCAGCACGAAGGCGCCGACCGGAACGCCGCAGCCAAGTGCTTTTGCACACGTCATGACATCCGGCTGTACGCCGTAATCCTGCCATGCGAACAGTTTTCCCGTTCTTCCCATACCGCACTGGATCTCGTCGAGAATCAGCAGGATGTCGTGCTCGTCACACAGATCGCGCACGCCCTGTAAAAATTCTTTCGTTGCCGGATAGATACCGCCCTCGCCCTGTACAGTCTCCATGATGATCGCACATGTCTTGTCGGTAATCTGTGCCTTTACGCTCTCCAGATCATTAAAATCCGCAAATTTAATGCCGCCGATCAGCGGTTTGAACGGATCCTGATAATGCGTATTTCCTGTTACAGAAAGCGCTCCAAGGCTTCTTCCATGGAAGGAATGGTTCATCGCGATGATCTCGTGATCGTTGCTGCCGTCTTTTAAGTAAGCGTATTTTCTCGCTACTTTGATGGCTCCCTCGATCGACTCCGTACCGCTGTTCGTAAAGAATACTTTATCCATGCCGGATGCCTTCGCCAGCTTTTCTGCCGCGGAGCCCATCGGAACATTGTAGAACAGGTTGGAAACATGGATGACTTTGTCCACCTGGTCTTTCACTGCTTTTTTATAATCGTCATTGCTGTAGCCGAGCGCATATACCGCGATACCTGCCGCAAAGTCCAGATATGCTTTTCCGTCGGTGTCATACAGATGAACGCCCTCGCCGTGGTCGATCACAAGCGGGAACCGGTTATAGGTGTGGAGCACGTACTGCTCGGTCTGTTCCATATACTCATTTGTCTTCATGATTGAATTTCTCCTTGTTTTCCCCTAAAATCGCCGTACCAATTCCTTTGTTCGTAAAGATCTCAAGCAGCAGGCAGTGCTGGATTCTTCCGTCCATGATGTGGACTCTTGAAACACCGTTCTCAATCGCGTCGATACAGCCCTGGAGCTTTGGAATCATACCGCCGCCGACATTTCCGTTGGTGATGAGATCTCTTGCTTCCTGTACGTGGAGCTCGGAAATCAGGCTCTCCGGGTCCTTCGGATCTTTGTAGACACCCTCGATATCGGTCAGGAATGCCAGTTTTTCTGCATTTAACGCCTCAGCGATGGCGCATGCCGCGTCGTCTGCGTTGATATTGTAAGTATTGAAATCATCATCCATGCCGACCGGGCAGACAACCGGAAGGAAGTCGTTCTCCAGAAGATCGTACAGCACCTTCGGGTTTACGTTCTTGATATTTCCAACGAAGCCGATATCCTCGCCCTTGGACAGCTTCTTCTCTACATTTAAGAGTCCGCCGTCTTTTCCGCTGATGCCGACCGCGTTGACACCGAGTGACTGAATCATGGTGACAAGCTCTTTGTTGACCTTATTCAGCACCATCTCTGCCACTTCCATCGTATCGGCATCCGTTACACGAAGGCCGTTGACGAATTTCGGTTCCATGCCGACTTTTCCGACCCAGCGGCTGATTTCCTTTCCACCGCCGTGTACGATGATCGGTTTGAAGCCGACCAGTTTCAGAAGAACTACGTCCTGGATGACGTTTCTCTTTAACTCTTCATCCACCATTGCGCTTCCGCCGTATTTGATGACAATGATTTTGCGGTTGAACCGCTGAATATAAGGAAGTGCCTCGATCAGCACATTTGCTTTGTCCAGATACATCTGATTTACCATGATTTTTTCTCCTCTTATGCTCTTTTCCCGTGCCTGTTCCGGATCCGGTCAGGAACGATAATCTGCGTTGATTTTTACGTAATCGTAGGTCAGGTCGCAGCCCCATGCCGTTGCTGTCGCCTCTCCCATGTGGATGTCGGCGGTCGCAGTTACTTTCGGCTCGGAGAGGATCTTCGTTGCCTCCTCCTCGCTGTAGTCAACGGCAACACCTTTCGTGATAATCTGCAGTTTTCCGGCTGCGCTCTCAAAGTAGAGATCTA
Source organism: Blautia sp. AF17-9LB (assembly GCF_003479185.1). Lineage (NCBI taxonomy): Bacteria > Bacillati > Bacillota > Clostridia > Lachnospirales > Lachnospiraceae > Blautia > Blautia sp. AF17-9LB. Next base: position 74,840 of record NZ_QUGU01000007.1, on the reverse strand, counting down.
CATTTTCCGGATCGAATTTTGCTCCGGAGTAACCCATCGCGCAGAGGATTCTTCCCCAGTTGGCGTCATGGCCGAAGATTGCCGCTTTCGTCAGACTCGATGTGATGACGGATTTTGCCAGTGTCACGGCCTGCTCTTTGCTCTCGGCTCCCTGAATCGTCACTTCGAACAGTGCGGTTGCGCCCTCGCCGTCGCCTGCGATGTGCATCGCCTGTGTTTTATTGACTTCAAAGAGTGCTTCTTTGAAAATCTTGTAATCCTCGTTTTCTTCCGTAATTTCCGGGTTTCCGGCAAGACCGTTTGCCAGAAGGAGAACGGTATCGTTTGTGGAAGTATCCCCGTCTACGGAAACCATGTTGTAGGTGTCCGGTACGACTTCGCTTAACGCTTTCTGCAGCATCTCTTTTGAAATATTGGCATCGGTTGCCACGAAGCTCAGCATGGTGCACATATTCGGATGGATCATGCCGGAGCCCTTGCACATGCTGCCGATCGTTACGGTTTTTCCGCCGATTTCGATCTGAACAGCAACTTCCTTCGGCTCGGTGTCGGTTGTCATGATCGCCTGTGCTGCTGTAGCTGCGGCTTCTCTTGTAGCTGCAAGCTGCGGTTTCAGCATTTCCACGCCGGCTGCGATCTTATCGATCGGGATCTGTTTTCCGATAACACCGGTCGATGCAACGAGAACGGAGTCCTCTGGAATGGAAAGTGCAGCTGATGCTGCCTCTGCGGTTTTTCTGCAGTAGCCATAGCCCTCCTCGCCGGTGCATGCATTGGCGATTCCGCTGTTGCAGACGATTGCCTGTGCGGTTGGATGGTTGTATACAATCTCCTGGTCCCATTTGACCGGAGCTGCTTTTACGATGTTTGTAGTAAAGGTTCCTGCTGCTACGCACGGTACCTCGCTGTAGACAAGTGCCATATCCTTTACGCCCTGTTTTTTAATTCCTGCTGCGCCGCCTGCTGCCTGAAAACCTTTTGCAGCAGTGATGCCTCCTTCAATCTTTTTCATTCTTTTATCCTCACTTTTCGTAAATTCCGTCTGTTGTCTGCTTCTGTCTTTTTTACGGGAACATCGGCGGCATGCACAGGCCTTCGTTTTCCGGCAGGCCGAACATCAGGTTCATATTCTGTACCGCCTGTCCTGCTGCGCCTTTGACCAGGTTGTCCATCGCACCCATCATGATGATTCGTTTCGTTCTCGGATCGATCTTGAAGTTGACATCCACATAGTTGCTTCCCTCGACCCATTTCGTCTGCGGGCAGACATCCTTATCGAGAACACGTACAAACTGCTCGTTGGCATAATACTTATCATAAACGGCTTTAACCTCTTCGTAAGTCACATCTTTTTTCAGGGATGCATATGCCGTTACGAGAATGCCGCGGTTCATCGGAACAAGATGCGGGGTGAAGTTCAGGGTGATCGGGTAGCCGGCTGCATAGGAAAGCTGCTCCTCGATCTCCGGTGTGTGGCGGTGGCCGGCAACGCCGTATGCCTTGATATTTTCATTAACCTCGCAGTAGAGGTTGTCCACTTTCGCTCCTCTTCCTGCTCCGGAAGTTCCTGATTTTGCATCAATAATGATGGTGTTTCCATCAATCAGATCTTCCTTTAATAAAGGATAAATCGAAAGAGTTGAGCAGGTCGGATAGCATCCCGGGTTTGCCACGATGCGCGCTTGTTTTACTTTCTCACGGTTGATCTCGCACAGTCCGTAAACCGCCTCGTCGATATACTGCGGGGATTTATGCTCGATCTTGTACCACTCTTCATACGTTTTTACATCTTTAATACGGAAATCGGCGCTCAGGTCGATGACCTTTACTTTCGAAAGAATTTCATCATTTACCAGGGAAGCACAGAGTCCCTGCGGAGTTGCTGTAAAAATGACGTCTACTTCCTTTGCAAGCTGCTCCATGTTGTCGTCCTTGCAGACATCGTCTACTAACTGAAACATATTCTGGTAAACCGACGCATATTTCTTATCGATATAGCTTCTGGAACCATACCATTTAATCTCCACATCTTTGTGTCCCAGGAGAATACGCACCAGCTCGCCTCCTGCATATCCTGTAGAACCGATAATTCCTGCTCTGATCATACCTTTTTCTCCTTTTTTCTTTCGCCCGTTTTCTTGTCTTGCCGGACATTTTTTCTTTTCTCTTTATGATAGCTCAATTATTTTCTTTTTTCAATGAAAAATCTTTGTTTTCTGCTGTCATATACCGTCGATTGCATAAGTATACACCTCAAATGTATATTATGCAAGTTTTTTTTGAATTTCTGAAAAAAAGCTTGCATAATCCTGTCGTATGATGTATATTTTAGTCATTGACGATGCACCGCGCATATAGGTGCACGAGAAATCCAAGGAGGATCTTACATTATGAAAGAAAAAGTTGTACTTGCCTATTCCGGCGGACTTGATACTACTGCCATTATTCCGTGGCTGAAAGAGACCTTTGACTACGAAGTAATCTGTTGCTGCATCGACTGCGGCCAGGGAAACGAGCTGGTTGGCCTCGATGAGAGAGCAAAACTTTCCGGCGCTTCCAAATTATATATCGAAAACGTTATCGACGAGTTCAGTGAAGACTTCATCATGCCGTGCGTAAAAGCAGGCGCTGTTTATGAGAACAAATACCTGCTCGGTACTTCCATGGCACGTCCGGTTATCGCAAAGAAACTCGTTGAGATCGCAAGAAAAGAAGGTGCTGTTGCCATCTGCCACGGCGCTACCGGTAAAGGAAATGACCAGATCCGTTTCGAGCTCGGCATCAAAGCCCTTGCTCCGGATATCAAAGTAATCGCTCCTTGGAGAATGACCGATGTATGGACCATGCAGTCCCGTGAAGACGAGCTGGCTTACTGTAAAGCACACGGCATCGACCTTCCGTTTGATGCAAACCACAGCTACAGCCGTGACCGTAACCTGTGGCACATCAGCCATGAGGGACTTGAGCTTGAGGATCCGTCCAACGAGCCGAACTACGACGATCTTCTCGTACTGACCACTCCTCCGGAAAAAGCTCCGGACGAAGGCGAGTACGTAACCATGACCTTTGAGGCCGGCGTTCCGAAGACCTTAAACGGAAAAGAAATGAAAGTTTCTGAAATCATCACCGAGCTGAACAAGCTGGGCGGAAAACACGGCATCGGTATTGTTGATATCGTTGAGAACCGTGTTGTCGGCATGAAATCCCGCGGTGTTTATGAGACTCCTGGCGGAACCATCCTGATGGCTGCACATGAGCAGTTAGAGGAGCTGATTCTCGACCGTGAGACCCTGAAAACAAAGAAAGATCTCGGAAACCTGCTTGCTGAGGTTGTTTACGAAGGAAAATGGTACACTCCTCTGCGCGAAGCAATCCAGGCATTCGTTGATGTAACCCAGAAATACGTAACAGGCGAAGTAAAATTCAAACTGTTCAAAGGCAACATCATCAAAGCCGGCGAGTCTTCTCCGTACAGCCTGTACAATGAGTCTCTTGCTTCCTTCACCACCGGCGATCTCTACGATCACCACGATGCAGACGGATTCATCACACTGTTCGGTCTGCCGCTGAAGGTTCGTGCGATGAAAATGCAGGAGCTGGAGAAAAACAACAACAAATAAGATCTGATCCTATGGATTCCCAAAAGAAAGCGGACTCGCTCCGCTTTCTTTTTTTGCATGCAAAAAGGACCCGCCCATTTCAGGCAGGTCCCTTTGTTTATTCGTAATATGCGTCGATTCCGTCCGCAATTCCCTGTGCCATCTTGTTTCGGTAATCCTCGGTTGCCATCAAACGGTCCTCGGAAGGATTGCTCATGAAGCCAAGCTCAATGATCGTGACCGGAATGGTACTCCAGTTGATGCCGCTCATGGAATCGGTGTAAATCACATCGCGGTTCTTCGCACCGGTGTCTTTGCAGAATGCTGCGATCATCTTCTGGGAGAGCTTCTGGCTCTTGCTGACCACATCACCGGAAAGATACGTATTTCTGCTGCTCGGTGCCATCGTAAGTGCTCCGTAAACCGACTGGTTCGAATCGCCGTTCGCGTGTACACGCACGAGAATGTCTGCTCCGTTCTGCGCGGCAAGTTTTGCACGCTCGGAATTGCTGATATTGACGTCGTGCGTCTCGCGGATCATGTAAACATCGTAGCCGCGCTCCTCAAGGATATCGCGTACCTTTAAGGATACCGCAAGGTTCAGCTCATACTCATTGATGCCGGTTGCCACACCGCATGTTCCGGAAGCAACCTTCGCCTTATAGGTCGATGATCCCGGTCCGATCGGCTCTTTCTCGCTGTTTCCTCTTCTCTGGTGTCCTGCGTCGATTGCCACGCAGATATTTTTGCTGTTCCGGCGGACACCGTTTTTATCAACGTAATAGCCGTCGATGTAGGTATCCTTATAGATGCCGCCCCAGCTTCGGAAGTAATACGTTTTTCCGTCCACTTCCTGCCAGCCGTTCTTGTAAATACCGCCCCAGCTCCGGAAGTAATACGTTGCGCCTTTGATCGTTACCCACTGGCTCTTATACATGCCGCCCCAGCTCTGCAGGTAATACCAGTTATTATCATACCACAGCCATTCACTGTGCATCATTTTGCCGTCCTGCCTCAGATAATACCAGTTCTTGTCATACAGCAGCCAGCCTTCCCCTTTTGGGGTTCCGTTGCTGTCCATGTAATACCAGTCACTGCCCTTGGCCGCCCAGGCGTTCACGCGCATGCCGCCCCAGCTTTCAAAGTAATAATCAACGCCGTCAATCGTCTGCCAGCCGGTACTCATCACACCGTCTGCGTCTACATGGTACGTTCTTTTATCATGCACAAACCACTGATTCGTTCTGAGACTTCCGTCCTCATTCAGATAGTACCATGTTCCGCCGACTTTTTTCCAGCCCTGGAATCCGGCTCCGCCCCAGCTCTCGAAGTAGTAGAGCGTTCCGTCAATCTTCTGCAGTCCGGTGCTCATCACACCGTTTTCATCTACATGGTATGTTCTCTTGTCGTGAACGAACCATTCATTCGTTTTGACGCTTCCGTCCTCGTTCAGATAGTACCATGCCCCGCCGACTTTTTTCCAGCCTTTGTATCCGGCTCCGCCCCAGCTCTCAAAATAATAGAGCTTTCCGTTGACCATCGAAAGACCCGTGCACATGATTTCGTCTGCATTCAGATAATATCTCCGGTTCAGATGGGTGATCCACTCGCTGGCGGCCATCGTGCCGTCCTCTTTTCTGTATTTCCAGCTTCCGTCCTCCTGTTTCACCCAGCCGGCAGGAAGTTTCTCTTCCGGCTCCTGTTCGTTGTCCTCACCTGGAATCGTAACAGCCGGCGTCTCGTTTTCCGAAGTACCGCTCTGCTCCTGCACTGCCGCTTCCTCATCCGAATTCTGCTCGGAACTTTCCGTCTCATCCTGCTGCCAGGTTACGGCCGTGCCGTCATTTTCTGCTGCGCTTACCCTTGCCGGAAGCGCCCAGCCTCCTGCCGCAACGACCGCTGCGATCAGCAGTGCTGCGATTTTCTTTTTTGCCATCTGGTTTTCCTCCTTTTATCGCGCCATCTGGTAAATCTCATATACTTCCTGTGCGCCCAGCTTGCGGATGCGGGACAGTTTTACAGTGTCCTGCTGTGTTGCATCCATGGAAAGGGCACGCAGATCCTCATCCGACGGGTTCGGGATATCAAGCTCATGCAGGGAGGTCGGCATGCCGAGCGAATGGAAGAACGCTACTGTGCGCTCAATGCCTTCCGTTGCCCGTTTGTGATCGCTTCCCTCTGTGATGCCCCAGACTTTTTCTGCAAACCGTGCAAACCGCCAGAGAACCGTCTCATCATCGTACTGGTATTTCGCCCAGGCACCCCAGACTGCCGCCAGGGATGCGCCGTGTGCTACATCGTATTTTGCACTTAACGCATGGCCGAATTTATGTACCGAAAAATCTTTGCCGCGTCCGCACTCCGTCAGTCCATTGTGTGACAGGCTTCCGCACCACATGATTTCCGCCATCGCATTGTAATCGGATGGGTTTTCCAGAACCTTCGGTCCGTTTTTGATTACGGTACGGAGGAGTCCCTCTGCGATCTCGTCCGTCATCTCGCACTGGCTCTCCGGAATGAAATAGCGCTCCATCGTGTGCATCATGATGTCGGTTACGCCGCAGGCAATCTGGTATTTCGGCAGGGTTGCTGCCAGCTCCGGATTCATGATGGCAAATTTGCAGCGGTTGAACGGCGTGTTGATGCCTGCCTTTTTGCCGATTGCCTCGTTTGTCAGAACGGCGGAATCACTCATCTCGCTTCCGGCTGCCGGAATCGTCAGAACCGCTCCTACCGGGAGAGATTTTGTCAGCGGTACTTTTTTCGTCCAGATATCCCAGAGTGCCTCCTCCGGATTTGCAGCTCCGTGTGCAACGGCTTTTGCGGTGTCAATCGAGCTTCCGCCGCCGACGGCAAGAATAAAGTCTGCCTGCATTTCCACTGCTTTTTTCACACCCTCCTCGGCAAGGGCAAGTCTCGGGTTTGGTTTTACGCCGCCAAGCTCTTCAAAGGCAAGGCCCTCTTTTGCAAGAGATGCTTCCACTCGGTCCAGAAGACCGCTCCGTTTTGCACTTCCGCCTCCGTAAACGACGAGCACCTTTGTGCCGCCCCATTTCTTTACCTCAGCGCCTGCCTGGTTTTCGGTCTCTTTTCCGAACACGACTTCCGTCGGGGTATACTGTATAAACTGATCCATCTTCTTATTTCCTCCCTGCATTTTTATTCTTCATAAATCCGTACGTTTCCCGAGCTTACACGGTAAAGATCGTCTCTCCTGTTTTCCAGAGACGGGATTTCATTTCTTGTCCGCTCCAGCACTTCCGGATCCAGCTCTGCGATGAGTACCTGCGGGGTATCATCTGCCTCCGCAAGAATTTCGCCGTCCGGCGCAATGATCATGGAATGGCCGTACGCCTCAAACCGCGCTTTCTGGCCGCACTGGTTGGCGGCGAGCACGTAGCATCCGTTTTCAATGGCGCGCGTGCGCAGCAGTGCTTCCCAGTGGCGCTCTCCCGTTGCTTTCGTAAAATCCGCCGCTATCAGAAATGCATCTGCTCCGGAGGATGCCATCAGCCGGTACTGTTCCGGAAAGCGGATATCGTAGCAGATGCTCATGCCGAACAGGCCAAGCGCCGTGTCCGCAAGAACAATTTCATTTCCCGGGCAGATCTCGCGTGATTCTTCGTAGGAGACACTGCCCGGAATATTTACGTCAAACATATGTATTTTGCTGTATTCTGCAATCGTTTCTCCATCTGGTCCGAACAGAAACGACGTGTTGGACGGACGCCCCGGATGGCGCCGTACCGTCATGCTGCCGCAGTGCAGATAGACATCGTACCGTTTGGCAAGGCTGGAAAACCGGCGGCTGACGTAGCCCGGCACTGCACTTGCGTGGCCCGGCATGTCTGCTCCCGTGTATTCTGCGGTCTCCGGGAAAAGAATCAGCTTCGCTCCCTGTTCCGCCGCCTCCCGCACATACTGCTCGGCCATACGCATATTTTCATTCATATCCGGCCCGGAATCCATCTGCACCAGGCCTGCAATTATTTTTTCCATCTTTTTGTCCCCTCGTTTCACATGTTATCTTGTGATTTTTCCGCTTATACTCTCGTTTATTATATCGTTACAGTTCACAGATACCTGCGAACTGTAACATTCGCAGCCCTCATTGAAAGTTTTGCTGCGCAAAAGGAGGGCTGCTCACACCTGAATCACTTTCTTACGCAGCGAAACAGCAAGTGTTTCACTGCTGATTGAACAGTAATATTATATCTCATATTCCCCAAAACAGCTACCCAAATTCGCAATTTTCATACCTTTTGCAGCTTTTATTTTTTAATTTTTGAAAATAACAATTGACAAATCCGGAAAACAGGAGTAGCTTAGAATCATAAGCTGTCGTGTTCGATCAGATGCGGCAGAAAAAATCATGAAAGGAGAACACCACTTATGATCAATCTTATTTATGCATCCAGCGTAAAACAGAATAAACTTCGTATGGCGATCAAACCAGGTGGCTGCCCTTCTTTCGAAATTCTTTGTAAGCATTAACTCTGCATAACAAATCTCTATGCATTCTTTATGCCTGCTATTTCGCACAGAAGGCGCGGTACGTCGATACTGCGGCTTTTTTTATTGCTATAAACAGTACGAAACCGTTCTTTCCGGCTTCGCTCCGTTTCCGGCAGGCAGATTCCGCGGTCTTCTTACCGCATCGATTCCCTTCTTTTATATACAAACGCAGCCTTCGCTTTCGTTTCCCGTTGTTCCGTTCCCACACTTACGGAGCTTTTGAAAGCCTATGTTCTGCCAGACACCCAAACGACATCAATGAGGAGGTTTTAACATTCATGAAGAAAAATCCAATCGGTAAGTACCTGCTCCAGAACTGGTACTACTACGTTTTCGCTTTTGGTTCCATGGCCTTAAGTGTCTTTCTCGATATGCTCGCGCCGCTTGTCACGCTGCACATCGTGGATGACGTGCTGGTCGGTCACAAAATGGAACTGCTCTGGAAATACCTTGCCGCCTTTCTTCTGATCGGTGCCGCAAAAGCCCTGTTTCAGTACATTAAAGAATTTTTATTCGATGTCAGCAGCGTCCGCGTCGCCAGCCAGATGAGGGGCAACCTGTTCCGCCACGTCCAGCGGCTTTCGGTGGAATACTTTGACAAAAACAATACCGGCGAACTCCTCGCCCGCGTGCGCGATGACGTCGACCGGATCTGGGATATCCTCGGCTTTGCCGGCATGCTGATCTTAGAAGGCCTGATCTGTATCATGATGGCAATGGTCAGTATGGTCAAACTGGATCTGCCGCTGACACTCGTCTCCGTGGCGATCCTTCCTTTCGTCGCAGGCATCGCAATCCGCCTCGAAAAAGAACTCGACCGTGTCTACGATGCGATCAGTGAGGAAAACGCCGTCATGAATACCGTTGCACAGGAAAATCTCGCCGGTGTCCGCACCGTTAAATCCTTTGCACGGGAACCGTATGAGATCAAAAAATTCCGGAAACACAATCAGAAATACTGCGATCTCAACATGGATCAGGCGCGCGTCCTGATGAAATACGATCCCGCCATCTCGTTTCTTACGAAGCTGATGCGCGTGCTCGTCCTTCTCGCGGGCGGCTACGGTGTCATCCACGGGCGCATTACGCTCGGTGTTTTAACGGCCTTTATGGAGTACACCTCCAAGATCACCTGGCCGATCGAAAACGTCGGCTGGCTCGGCAACTGCTTCGCTTCTGCGATTGCTTCCAACAAGAAGCTGAACAAAATTCTCGCAGAGAAGCCGCAGATCGCAGAACCGGAAAATCCGGTGGAGCTTTCAAAACTTCCGGGTGACCTGGAATTCCATCACGTCGATTTCTCCCTGCATGACACACCGATTCTGCAGGATATCGACTTTACCTTAAAGCAGGGCCACACACTCGGCATCATGGGTATGACGGGTTCCGGAAAAACAACCATCGTCAATCTGCTCGAGCGTTTTTACGATGTCACCAACGGTTCCATCTGTCTCGACGGCCACGATATCCGCACCCTGCCGCTGCGCACCGTGCGCGATACTTCTTCCGTCGTCATGCAGGACGTCTTCCTGTTCTCAGATACCATTTCTGAGAATGTCCGCCTCGGCAGCCGCAGCACGATGAAATCCGAGGAGGTACATAACGCTGTCTCCGCTGCATGTGCTTCCGAGTTCGTCGACCATCTTTCGGATCAGTACGAAACCGTCATCGGCGAACGCGGCATGGGACTTTCCGGCGGTCAGAAGCAGCGTCTTTCCATCGCACGCGCCCTGGCAAAACAGGCTCCGATCCTCGTACTGGATGATTCCACCTCGGCGCTCGATATGGAGACCGAATACGAAATCCAGAGCCATCTCGCCGAGAAAAAAGATGTTTCCAAGATCATCATTGCCCACCGCATTTCTTCGGTGCAGAGTGCCGATGAGATTCTGTATCTCGATCACGGACGCATCGCCGAGCGCGGCACGCATGAGAGTCTGATGGCACAGAAAGGCCTGTACTACTCCACCTGGGAGGCTCAGTACGGTGATTACCATAAAGCAAAGGCAGCCCTCGAGCAGGCACTTCCTGCCAATGCTTAATTCAATTTAATTTGTTACCCGACAACTTCTGTATTTACTTACCCGTTAAGAGAGGAACAATACGATTATGGCTATCAATTCCAGTAAAGTAGATGAAGAGCAGAAAGAGGTCTTAAAGAGCGCGACCATCCGCCGCCTCTTCTCCTACTTAAAAAATTATAAACGCCAGGTTGCCGTCGTTCTCGTGGTTCTCGCCGTTACCATCGCGATTTCCACTGTGAACCCGCTGCTCCTGGAGTACGCCATCGACGTCAATATTGCGCAGAAAGACTGGCGCGGGCTTGTTGCCCTCTGCGTATTCATGGTTGTGATCAACCTGGTTTACGCGGCCGGTGTCCGCCTGCGGATGCTTCTGATGGCGCGTATTACCAACAACATTCTTCTGGAAATCCGTGACGAGCTCTACACGCATATCCAGACCTTAAGCTTCAGCTTTTTCGATACCCGCCCGGCCGGAAAGATTCTGGCGCGCATCATCGGCGATGTCAACTCGTTAAAGGATGTGCTGAACGACGGTGTCACAAAGCTGATTCCAAACATTCTCACGATCATCGCCATTCTGGTGATCATGATGATCAAAAACATCTGGCTCTCCTTAAGTGCGATTCTCGTGCTGCCGCTGATCGCTGTCGGCATGTATTTTATTCAGATCGTCGCACACAAGAGATGGCAGACGTTCCGGAAAAAATCTTCCAATGTTACGGCATATATCCACGAGGACTTCTCCGGTATCCGCATCATCAAGAGCTTTACCGCAGAGCAGGAATCGCAGGGCGAGTTTGACCGGCTTCTTCTTGAGCATCAGAACTCCTTCATCCATGCGGTCCGCCTGGCGGATGGTTTTTCCGCTGTGATCGAGGTGACCTGGGGCATCGGAACGTTTCTTCTGTATTTTATCGGTATTTCCGTGCTCGGCGTGGATGCCGTTCCGATCGGTACGTTCACGGCGTTTGCGATGTATCTGACGATGTTCTGGGATCCGATCCAGAACCTGGCCGGTTTTTACAACAAGCTGATCACGAACCTTTCCGCTGCGGAGCGAATCTTTGAGATCCTCGACACACCGGCGGAGGTTGCCGACAAGCCTGGCGTCACAGAACTGCCGCCGATCAAAGGAGAAGTAACATTCGACCATGTCAGCTTTGCCTACTCCGATGATCCGGACACGCTGGTTTTAAAAGATGTCAGCTTTACAGCGGCTCCCGGTGAGACGATCGCACTCGTCGGCCCGACCGGCGCCGGAAAGACGACCATTGTCAATCTGATCAGCCGTTTCTACAATATTACTTCGGGAACGGTCCGCGTCGACGGCCACAGCCTGACGGATGTCTCCATCAACAGCCTGCGTGCCCAGATGGGCGTGATGACACAGGACAACTTTCTCTTCTCCGGCACGATCCGCGACAACATTGCGTATGGAAAGCTCGATGCCACGGAGGAAGAAATCATTGCCGCCGCAAAGGCCGTGCATGCCCATGACTTTATCATAGAGCTGCCGGACGGCTATGACACCGAGATCAGCGAGCGCGGTGCCCGTCTTTCCAACGGCCAGCGCCAGCTTCTCGCCTTTGCCAGAACGATGGTGTCCGATCCGCGGATTCTGATTCTCGACGAGGCGACGTCCAGCATCGACACACAGACAGAAATTCAGGTGCAGCAGGGAATCGAAAGCCTGTTGAAGGGCCGTACCTCGTTCATCATTGCGCACCGTCTTTCTACTATTAAAAATGCGGACCGGATTTTCGTGATCGACCACGGAAAGATTTTCGAGCAGGGAACCCACGACGAACTGATGGCAAAACAGGGCGCGTACTACCAGCTCTACCAGGCACAGTTCCGCCGGGTATCCTAAAATCAAGAAATTTTCTCAAAACTGCCTTTCTTTTTTACAGGGAAAGGCAGTTTTTTTCCCTCTTTTCTATAACTGGTTTTCCTTTCCTTGACAAATGAATCCTCCCTGCTATATGATGATAACTGATCTTTTTTCGGGGACATTTGTTCCCGTCTGCCGCTTCCCACTCCTGCGGCATTTGTCACGAAACAGTCTGATACGGAGCTTTTTCGAATGCCTCCGTGTTTTCTTTCAGAAAGGAGTATCATGACATTTTTTTCAAAAAAAACGTTACGCCTTCTCCTCCTTCCTGCCCTCCTTCTTCTGACGGGCTGTGCGGGATCCTCAAAAGAGACGGCGGATTCCCAGGAGAACACGAAACTCTCCGCCGTGGCTACGATTTTTCCGCAGTATGATTTTCTGCGCGCCATCGGCGGCGATCATCTCGATCTCCACATGCTGCTTTCCCCGGGCGCAGAAAGCCACTCATTTGAGCCGACACCGGGCGATATGATCACAGTTTCCGAATGCGATCTCTTCGTCTACGTCGGCGGCGATTCCGATGCCTGGGTGGAAACGATTCTCGATTCCGTCGATACCTCGAACAAAGAAGTCGTCACGCTGATGGACTGCGTCGACACCGTTGCCGAGGAAACGGTCGAGGGAATGGAGACCCACGGCCACGCACACGATCATGAAGACGAGGATGCGGACCACGACGAGGATTCCCACGATCACGAAGACGAATCCCACGGCGAACAGGACGAGCACGTCTGGACTTCACCGAAAAATGCAATGCGGATTGTCCAGAAGCTCTGCGATGCGCTCTGCCGCCTCGACCCGGAAAACGCGGACGATTATCAGGCAAACACTGCTTCATACCTCGCTTCGCTTACCTCCCTCGATGAGGAATTTTCCGATGTCACAGCGAATGCCAGCCGCCACACCATCGTTTTCGGCGACCGTTTTCCGTTCCGCTATTTCGCGGACGCCTACGGCCTCGACTATTACGCGGCATTCCCCGGCTGCTCCTCGGAATCCGAGGCGAGTGCCAAAACACTTTCTTTTTTAATTGACAAGATCAACGAAGAGCAGATTCCTGTCGTCTTCCACACCGAGCTGTCCAACGAAAAAATGACGGACTGCATCTGTGAGGCGACCGGCGCGAAAAAGCTGCTGCTTCACTCCTGTCACAACGTATCCAAAGATGATTTCGAAAACGGCGCCACGTATCTTTCCCTGATGGAACAGAATGTCGCCGCACTAAAGGAGGCTCTGAACTAATGGCTCTACTTACCTGCAGTGATGTCACCTTCTCCTACGAGGGCATCCCGGTCCTGACCGATGTCAACTTTGCCCTGGAAGCCGGCTCCTACCTCTGTATTGTGGGCGAGAACGGTTCCGGAAAAAGTACTCTGGTCAAGGGACTGCTTCACTTAAAAAATCCGTCCACCGGCTCGATCACAACCGGCGACGGGCTTCATCCAAGCGAGATCGGCTATCTGCCGCAGCAGACCGCCGCACAAAAGGATTTCCCGGCGAGCGTCTGGGAAGTCGTGCTGTCCGGCCGGCAGAACCACCCGCATTTCCCGCCGTTTTACACAAAGGCAGATAAAGAGGACGCGCTCCGCAATATGGAGCTTCTCGACCTCCTTCCATTAAAGAAACGATGCTACCGTGATCTCTCCGGCGGCCAGCAGCAGCGTGTGCTTCTCGCTCGTGCGCTTTGCGCCACAAAGAAACTGCTGCTCCTCGACGAGCCGGTCACTGGCCTTGACCCGGTCATGACAAACGAAATGTACCAGCTCATCCGCCGCATCAACCGCGAGCAGAACGTTACGATCATCATGGTTTCCCACGATATCCGCAATATTCTGCCGGACGCAACGCACATTCTCCAGCTCGACCAGAAGCAGGTCTTCTTCGGTCCGATGGACGAGTATCTGAAAACCGAGGCGGGAAAACAGTTTTTAGGAGGTGCTGACTTATGATTTCGAATCTGCTGAAAATGCTTTCTTATCCGTTTATGCAGCGTGCCCTTGTGGTCGGCATTCTCGTCTCTTTGTGTGCCGCACTGCTTGGCGTCAGCCTCGTGTTAAAGCGCTACTCCATGATCGGCGACGGCCTCTCCCATGTCGGATTCGGCTCTCTTGCGATTGCAACGGCACTCGGTTTTGCTCCGCTTGCCTTCACAATCCCTGTCGTCGTGCTTGCCGCCTTTCTGCTGCTCCGCATGAACGAATCCAGCAAGATCAAAGGCGACGCCGCCATCGGTCTGATTTCAAGCTCTGCGCTTGCGATCGGTGTCATCACGGTTTCGTGGTCGAGCGGCATGAACACCGATGTCAACAACTACATGTTCGGAAGCATCCTTGCGATGAGTGATGAGGACGTCGTTCTCTCCGTGGTGCTCTCCATCGTCGTGCTGCTCCTGTTCGTCCTGTATTACAACCGTATTTTTGCCGTCACTTTCGACGAGACATTTGCCAAAGCAACCGGTGTCCGCGCAGAGGTTTACAACATGCTGCTGGCATTCTTAACCGCTATCACAACCGTGCTCGGCATGCGCATGATGGGCGCACTTCTGATCTCCAGCCTGCTGATTTTCCCGGCACTGACCTCGATGCGTCTCTGCCATACCTTCCAGAGCGTGGTAATCTGCTCCGCGGTTCTTTCCGTGGTATGCTTCCTTCTTGGCATGTCCCTCTCGTTTTTCCTGTCCTCCCCTGCCGGAGCGACGGTCGTAATCGTGAACCTGCTGGCATTCCTGATCTTTTCTGCGATTGCCAGAATCCGCGAGCATACCGCATAAAAAGTTTCCGATCTGACCTGCTTTGTTTTACTGGAGGTATTTTATGAATCGAATTGTAATTGCACTGTTAAAACCGTTTTCCTTCATCCCGGCGATTCTGATGATGTCGATGATTTTCTCCTTCTCTTCCCAGAACGGAACGGAATCCTCACAGTTCAGTGAAAAAGTGGCGCGCGGCATTTTCATCACGATCGACCACGTCATGGACCGCGGATGGGATGATGAGAAGATCCAGGAACTGGCTGACGAGTATCAATACCCGGTGCGGAAGCTGGCTCATATGACAGAGTACTGTCTGCTTGCAATCTGTGTTTCGCTTCCGCTCTACGTCTACGGCCTGCGGGGCTTCGCGCTCACATTTCTTGCCGGCATCCTCTGTGTCGCCTTTGCCGCGAGCGATGAGTTCCACCAGACGATGGTCGCCAACCGCGGCCCGTCCGTAAAGGACGTCGGCATCGACAGCATCGGCGTTCTCTTCGGCATCACGTTTGTACGGCTGTTCTGCTGGATTGCACTCGGCGGAAATACGAAAAAAAGAAAGCGGCGCAGACGGCGTTACTATTACTAAAAATATTGGATAACAGAAAAATCCCCGTTGGAAAAATCATTTCTCCTGAAACTGATTTTCCCAACGGGGATTTTTTCATTTTTCTTAAAAACAGCTCTTAGGAAAGTGAATCCGCATATGCCTGAATATCTGCCTTCATCTGAATCCAGGCATCCTCATGCTCCACGTAGTACAGAGGGCAGAGCTTTTCGGTTACATCATAGTGACGGATCACATCGTCCGAAGTCAGATTGAACCGCTTGCATAAGAAACCGGCGAGCTGGACCACAGAATTGTATGTCTCATCGGTAAATTCACCGCTGTCATCCGGGTGGCAGCATTCAATCGAGATCGTATCGAAATTACGCTGGTTCGATGCATACGACCATTCACTCGTCGGGATACACTGAACGACTTCTCCCTCGATGCCGACGACGAAATGGCTGCTGGCCTGCGCCTCCTGCGTCTCAGGCAGGTTTTCAAAGTAATCACGGTTCTGCATCGCCGTGCTTCCCGGGTTTGCGGTGTAGTGAATAACGATACCGTCCACCTTTTTCAGCCTCGTCTGCGGTCTGGACCAGCTGTTCGGCGTCAGAAGCTCCACATCAATCGGCGGAGCGCCGGTCCAGTCGGTGATATCGTTGTCCTCATAATCAGAACCGGAATAATCAACGGCCGTGATATCACTTGCCGTTTTTGCCACACGGCGGATGCCGCTGTAAATGCCGACGCAGATCAGCACCACCAGAACTCCCGTCAGAAACATTCTGCGGTGAAGCTGGCGCTGCCTCTGTTTTCTTGTCGTTTTTCCCCGTCTCTTCTGTGCCATATGTTCTCTCCCCGCTGCAAATAAGCGCTCCCTCATTTGAAAAGGCAGAAGCTGAAAAGTTTCTGCCCTTTCCCCCTTCTGCCTTTTGCGACTTTTTATTCTTATTTATCGTCCACGCTGTAGTTCGGAGCCTCTTTGGTGATGTGGATATCATGCGGATGGGACTCTTTTAAGGATGCTGCGGAAATCTTCACAAATTTTCCGGTCTCCTTTAAGGTCTCAACATCTTTCGCTCCGCAGTAGCCCATACCGGAACGAAGTCCGCCGATCAGCTGGAATACAGTGTCCTCTACAAGACCCTTGTATGCCACACGGCCTTCCACACCTTCCGGAACCAGTTTCTTGGCGCCGGTCTGGAAGTAACGGTCTTTACTTCCGTTCTCCATAGCTGCAATGGATCCCATTCCACGGTATACTTTGTATTTTCTTCCCTGGAACAGTTCGAAATCTCCCGGGCTCTCATCGCATCCTGCGAAGATGCTTCCCATCATGCAGACATTGGCACCGGCTGCGATAGCCTTTGTCATGTCTCCGGAGTACTTGATACCGCCGTCGGCGATGATCGGAGTTCCGGTCTTCTTTGCTTCCTCATAGCAGTCCATAACGGCTGTGACCTGCGGTACACCGATACCTGCAACGACACGGGTCGTACAGATAGAACCAGGTCCGATACCGACTTTAACAGCGTCTGCTCCGGCTGCGATCAGGTCTCTTGTTGCCTCTGCGGTTGCCACGTTTCCGGCGATTACCTGCAGATCCGGATAATGCTCTTTGATGAGGCGAAGTGTTTTGAAGATATTTGCGGAATGTCCGTGAGCGGAGTCGATGACGATCACGTCTACGTGTGCTTTTACCAGCGCATCGACACGATCGAGCACGTTTGCCGTGATGCCGACTGCGGCACCGCAGAGCAGACGTCCCTGCTCATCCTTGGCGGACAATGGGTACTTGATGGTTTTCTCGATATCTTTGATGGTGATCAGACCTTTGAGGTTGAAATCGTCATCGACAATCGGAAGTTTCTCTTTTCTGGATTTTGCAAGAATTGCTTTCGCCTCATCCAGCGTAACGCCTACTTTTGCAGTAATCAGGTTTTCGCTGGTCATGGACTCTTTGATTTTCTTGGTGAAATCAGTTTCAAACTTCAGATCACGGTTTGTAATAATACCAACCAGTTTTCCGTTCTCGGTAATCGGGACACCGGAAATACGGAATTTTGCCATCAGATTATTGGCATCTTCCAGGGTGTGCTCCGGAGACAGATAAAACGGATCGGTGATAACACCGTTCTCAGAACGTTTTACTTTGTCTACTTCTTCTGCCTGCTGCTCAATCGACATATTCTTGTGAATAATACCGATTCCTCCCTGACGTGCCATGGCAATTGCCATACGGTGTTCTGTAACCGTATCCATGCCGGCGCTCATCATCGGGATGTTCAGCTTGATCTTCTTGGTCAGATGCGTAGTCAGATCTACCATGTTTGGGGTTACTTCAGAATACTGCGGAACCAGAAGCACATCATCGAAGGTAATACCATCACCAATAATTGTACCCATTTTCATTTCTTCCTTTCTTCTTAAGTTTTTTTGATTTATCACCTAGTTTAACAAAAAACGAAAACGCTGTCAATCCATAAATACTTTTCTTGGTGCGCGGTTGCGGATATCCTTTAACATCACCTCATCCGGCTCGAAGATGACCATCTGCATTGTGTTGTCTTTTGAAATAACAAATGCATACGGTTTGTGACCCTGTCCTTCGATTCCGGAGGAATAGTTGTAACGTTTGATGCTCTGATTGTTTTTGTAGGAATCGAGCTGATGGGACTGGTACGGAGCCAGGATTTCCATGTTGGAAAGCTCATAGCTTGCGGCTCTTTTTCTTCTTGACTGCGAATAGATACGGTCGATGTCGAGCTCGCCGTTGACGTACAGATACTCAAACTCTACCGAAAGCTTCGGGATAAAAATATAGTCTACGATTCCAAGTACCAGCGCAAGAAGCAGAATCAGCGGATTCATCATAATTCCTGCGGCTGCAAAAAGAACGGTAAAGAAGATCAGAACTCCTTTGATCGCCTTGTCTTTTCCTGTCTGCTGTTTTTTCACCAGCACTTCTGTGTACAGATCACTCATTTACTCCATCCTCCTCAAGATATTCGATCAGTTTTGCTGCATTGTCCGCGTTCTTTGTATTGACCAACACGGTCAGATAACACGGCTCATAGTACGTAAGGCCCATATCCTGGTACTTTTTCAATTTGGAAATGTCGAGGCAGGTATCTCCCGCCTTTATCCCGTACTTCTCACACGTCGCTTCGTCAAACAGTGTGGACAGATCCAGAAAATAATCGTCTTTGCTGTAGTTGTCGTACACGGCCTGTGAACAGATCAGAACATCCATGCTCTGTGCGGCAATCACGGCTGTGAATTTCATCAGCGTGTTGTAATCCGCGTTTTCCAGGTTTTCACCGAAGCTGTAGCTTGTATCGATGCTTACCTTTTCGTACTTATCTCCGGTTCCGAGCGCTTCTTTTAGGTCCTCCTCGAACGGACTTACATCCTGCAGTCCTGCGTAATCCACTACGGCAATGCTCACGAGGTCATAATACTTCGCATTTTCATGGATATTCACAATCGTGCCGATGATGAAGATAACAGCGATGATGCCGAAAATGACAGCCTTGTAGTATTCCCAGATATAGGCCAGTTTCTCTTTAAAATTCATTTTCGACAGCTTCTCTTTTTCGAGCTGCATCTTCTCCTTCCTTGTCATGTCGGATTCATAACGACTTGCCATGTGTGTTTCTTCTCCTTTGTTGTATTTCCCCCAACATCCTACAAATCAGTATAGCATAAAACGCCGGAAGCGTCCATATACGCCGCCCGGCGAAAGCATGAAAACTTTCTGAAATTTTTTGTAACGATTCAGGGCCATGCGAAATGGAAGAAAAACTTTCCACTAAAAAATCGGCCGGCAAAGACAGGACTTCGGAACCCATGTTCCGCTACGGTCTTTGCCAGCCGGTTTTCTTATTTTGTTTTACCAGACATTTTTATCCCGGAAATTACATCATTCCCATTCCGCCGTCTGCGCCTGCCGGCATAGCCGGAGCCGGCTCTTTGATGGTGGAAACTACGGACTCGGTGGTCAGCAGGGTTGCAGAAACGCTGGTAGCGTTCTGCAGTGCGCTTCTGGTAACCTTAACCGGATCAAGGATACCAGCCTGGATCATGTCTACATACTCTTCGTTGTATGCATCAAATCCAACACCTACTTTGGACTCTTTTACTTTGTTGATAACAACAGCGCCTTCCAGACCTGCGTTTGTTACGATGTGGAACAGAGGAGCCTCAAGTGCTTTCTGTACGATTCTTGCACCGATCTTCTCGTCGCCGTCCAGGCTGTCAATCAGCTCTGCAAGCTGTGTTGTTACATGGATGTATGCAGAACCGCCGCCTGCGATGATACCCTCTTCTACGGCTGCTCTCGTTGCATTTAAAGCATCCTCCATACGGAGTTTTTCTTCTTTCATCTCGGTCTCGGTTGCTGCACCTACACGGATAACAGCTACGCCGCCTGCCATTTTTGCCAGTCTCTCCTGCAGTTTCTCTTTATCGAACTCAGAAGTGGTCTCCTCGATCTGGGATCTGATCTGGCCGATTCTTGCTGCGATGGCATCTTTTGCGCCGGCACCGTCAACGATAACGGTGTTCTCTTTCTGAACTTTAACAGATTTTGCACGTCCGAGCATTTCCAGAGTAGCGTCTTTTAATTCCAGACCAACTTCCTCGGAGATCACCTGGCCGCCGGTCAGGATTGCGATATCCTCGAGCATTGCTTTTCTTCTGTCGCCGTATCCCGGTGCTTTGACAGCTACTACGTTGAAGGTTCCGCGCAGTTTGTTGATCACGAGTGTCTGGAGAGCCTCGCCCTCTACGTCCTCAGCGATGATCAGCAGTCTTGCGCCGCTCTGTACGATCTGCTCCAGCAGCGGAAGAACTTCCTGAATGTTGGACAGTTTCTTATCGGTAATCAGGATATATGGATTGTCGAGAACGGCTTCCATTTTCTCCATATCGGTGCACATGTAAGCGGAGATATATCCACGGTCGAACTGCATACCTTCTACCAGCTCCAGCTCGTTCTGCATGGTCTTGGACTCCTCGATGGTGATAACGCCGTCTTTGGAAACTTTTTCCATAGCGTCAGCTACCATCTGGCCTACTTCTTCGCTTCCGGAAGAAACAGCTGCAACTTTTGCAATCTGCTCTTTGCCTGCTACCGGCTGGCTCATCTCTGCAAGGATCTGAACAGCTTTATCGGTTGCTTTCTTCATTCCCTTACGAAGAACGATCGGGTTCGCACCTGCTGCCAGGTTTTTCATTCCTTCGTTTACCATAGCCTGTGCCAGAACGGTTGCGGTTGTGGTACCATCACCTGCTACGTCGTTGGTCTTTGCAGCAACTTCTTTGATGAGCTGTGCGCCCATGTTTTCAAAGCCGTCTGCCAGCTCGATCTCTTTTGCAATCGTAACACCATCGTTTGTGATGAGCGGAGCGCCGTACTGTTTGTCCAGAACAACGTTTCTTCCTTTCGGTCCAAGGGTTACACGTACGGTATCTGCAAGCTGGTTTACACCATTCTGAAGAGCGTTTCTTGCCTCTGCTCCATATTTAATCTCTTTTGCCATGATTGTCATGCCTCCTGATTTTTACTTGATTATTCTTTATTTTACAACTGCCAGAATATCATCCTGTTTTACGATGATGTACTCTTCGTCTTCCAGTTTGACGTTGGTTCCTGCATATTTGGAATAGATTACCTGATCTCCGACTGCAACTTCCATTTTTACTTCTTTGCCGTCTTCTACTTTTCCAGGTCCTACTGCGATAACCTCAGCCTGCTGCGGTTTCTCCTGTGCCTGTCCCGGAAGTACGATACCGGATTTTGTGGTTTCCTCTGCTTTTAACTCTTTTAATACAACTCTGTCACCTAAAGGTACTAACTTCATTTATGTTTCCTCCTTCAAGATTTCATTCAGTTTTATTTATTAGCACTCAGTTCATTCGAGTGCTACTTGATGGTTCTTACTATAGTGTTTTCCACCTCATTTCGCAAATGCATGAATTTTGTAATTCTCTTTTTTTTTCTCATGATAGCTCTTAATTTCTCTTATTTTCTCGTTTTTTCTTATTTTGGCAACTTTTTCATATTTTATACTCTCTTTAGAATCTAATTATAGTTTATTCCTAAAAACGGGAATGATACCATTTTTTTCCGCTCCACGAATGCTTTTTTGCACAAAAAGAAACGGCGCCATTCTTAAACGGCTCCGATTCTTTTCTACATTCCACTTTTTTATTTTTTCGCCTCGTCCGGATGGGCATCGCCCTTTCCTTTCAGGTTCTTTCTTGCTTTGATCTCGTCGAGTTCATCAAAGATATAATCATTTAATACCTTGATATACGTTCCCTTCATACCGCTGGAACGGGACTCGATGACGCCTGCGCTCTCGAATTTGCGGAGGGCATTTACAATGACGGATCTTGTGATGCCGACGCGGTCTGCAATTTTGCTTGCAACCAGAATGCCCTCATCCCCGTTCAGTTCATCAAAGATATGGATGATGGCTTCCAGTTCGGAGAAGGACAACGTGTTGAATGCGGATTTAACCACCTGAACCTTGCGGTTTTCCTCCACATTTTCCTCGTTGACGGAACGCATCATTTCCAGTCCGACAACGGTTGTGCCGTACTCACTGACGATGATATCGTCGATATCGTACTGCGGGGTGCAGCGGTACATAAATACGGTACCAAGGCGTTCTCCGGCGATCTCGATCGGGCAGATAATTGCGGTGTAGCGCTCTACACCAGGCCGCTCAAAGCCGAGGGTCTGTAAATTGACGTTCTCTTTTGTGGAGAGTACGCCGAGGAGACGCTCGTTTAATGCGGCATCGACATAACCGCCCACCTTATCCTCGATCAGCTCCGTAATTTCTTCCACGCCCGGGCAAAGGCTGATGCCCAGCACTTTTCCTTTTTTACTGATCACCAGGATATTGGAACTTAACGTTTCCATCAGGACTTCACAGATATCGTTGAACACGACCTTCGTGGAGTGATTGTTATGAAGCAGTTTGTTGATTTTTCTGGTTTTATCCAGCAGTTGTACGCTCATGTTCTTCTCCTTTCTTTATTTTCTGCATTTTTTTTGCGTATCCGCCGAAAAAAATGCACACTGATGCCTTTTTCAGACAACCCTTAAAACTAAGCTCATTCTATCATGTAGTTTTCCGGAAATCAATATATTTTTCAGAAAACTATAAATTTTATAAAAATTCATGCTAAATTTTTTCGGATCTTCCTGTTTTTCCGCCTCGATAAGCAAAAAAACGGCCTGCACCAGTTTTTCACCAGTACAGACCGCTTTGTCATTCTCAGTCTTCGTCTTTCTTTTCGCGTGCTTCTACATATCCGCACTGCTCGTCCGCGCAGACCAGCTTATTGCCTTTTTCCAGCATATAGCCGCCGCACTGCGGGCATTTCTTGGCAGACGGTTTCTGCCAGGACATGAAATCGCATTCCGGATTGTTTTCGCATCCATAATATTTCCGTCCTTTTTTCGTCTTGCGCAGGATCACTTCTTTTCCGCACTTCGGACACGGAACACCGATCTTTTCCAGATACGGCTTCGTGTTCTTGCAGTCCGGGAATCCCGGGCAGGCGAGGAATTTTCCGTGCGGGCCGTATTTGACCACCATGTTGCGGCCGCAGTTCTCGCAGATGACATCCGTCACCTCATCCTCTACCTTAACTTCTTCGAGGTTCTTTTCTGCCTCTGTGACCGCCTCATAGAGATCCGGCCAGAAGTTCTCGACTACTGTCTTCCACGGAACACTTCCATCTCCAACCCTGTCGAGCAGAGCTTCCATCGTTGCCGTAAAGTTGACATCCACGATGCTCGGGAATGCCTCTTTCATCATGTTGTTGACCACCTCGCCGAGCTCTGTCATGTAAAGGTTCTTGTTCTCCTTTGCCACGTAACGGCGGTTGATGATCGTTGTGATGGTCGGCGCATACGTACTTGGACGGCCGATGCCGAGTTCCTCAAGCATTTTGACAAGGGATGCCTCGGTGTAGTGTGCCGGCGGCTGTGTGAAGTGCTGCTGCGGATCCATCTTTTCCAGTGCCAGCTCCGTTCCTGCCTCCAGACTCCGGACAGCGGCGTTTTTCTCTTTCTTTTCCTCATCCGGATCGGTGTAAACGGACATGAAACCATCAAATGCCAGACGGGAGGAAGCTGCTGTAAAGAGATACTCTCCTGCATTGATCCGTGCGGAAATTGTCTCATAGACGGCCGGCTGCATGCGGCTTGCCACAAAGCGTTTCCAGATCAGCTGATACAGGCGGAACAGATCTCTTGGCAGGGATTCTTTTACCATTACCGGTGTATTCGTCACATCGGTCGGACGGATGGCCTCGTGCGCATCCTGTGCCTTGCTGTTTTTATTCTCCGTCGTGTCCCCGCTTGCGGTATATTTTGTGCCGTACTGCTCCTGGATAAAGGAACGTGCTGCCGCATCGGCCTCCTCGCTGATTCGTGTAGAATCGGTACGCAGATAGGAAATCAGAGCGATCGTTCCCTTTCCTTTTACTTCCACGCCCTCGTAGAGCTGCTGCGCCAGACGCATCGTCTTCTGCGTGGAGAAGTTCAGCACCTTCGATGCTTCCTGCTGCAGGGTACTCGTGGTGAACGGAAGCGGCGCTTTCTTGGAACGCTCTCCTTTTTTCACTTCGGATACGGTAAAGGTCTCATTTTCCAGTCCCTTTAAGATTTCATCGAGCTGCTCTTTCGTCTCGATCGCCATCTTTTCACTGCCTTTTCCGTGGAATTTTGCGACGAGCGGTTTCTTCTCGCCTGGAATTTTCAGATCTGCTTCCAGTGTCCAGTATTCTTTCGGAATGAACGCATTGATCTCATCCTCGCGGTCGCCGATGATGCGCAGTGCAACGGACTGCACACGGCCGGCGGAAAGTCCGCGTTTGATTTTCTTCCATAACAATGGGCTGATTTCATAACCTACCATACGGTCGAGGCAGCGGCGCGCCTGCTGCTCGTCCACCAGGTTCATATCGATGTCGCGTGCCTGTTTGATCGACGCTTTGACTGCTGATTTTGTGATCTCGTTGAAGGTGATGCGGCGCATCTTGTTCTCATCGAGATTCAGCGCAATCGACAGATGCCAGGAAATTGCCTCTCCCTCGCGGTCAGGGTCAGTTGCGAGATAAACTTTATCTGCTTTTTTTGCGGCTTTTCGAAGAGATGCCAGAAGCTCTCCTTTTCCGCGGATGGTGATATATTTTGGTTCAAAGTCATGTTCTACATCAATTCCAAGCCGGCTTTTCGGCAGATCGCGCACATGGCCCATAGATGCTGCAACTTCGTAATTTGCCCCGAGATACTTTTTCACCGTCTTGACTTTTGCCGGTGATTCCACTATTACAAGATATTTTGCCACCTCTGATGCCTCCTGAATACATATTTTTATAACTGTCCAGATCTATATTGCGTTTTTCATATCGCATAGTTCTGCATCATTACAAATTCCAGAATAATTCCTAAATTAGTCGTAACTTCCACTGACTATACACCAAAAAGTTTTTTCTTGCAAGTGTTTTCCATTTTTAAAATGTACCATTTTTCGATGTTTCCCGACAAAATAACAGGATTTTTTCAATTTTTTAACGATTTTTCCTGATTTTTTTCTTTTCTTTTTCCTTTTTCAGACATGCACGCGGCGCAGAAGAGCCCCCTTTTTTCTTTTTCTTCTATTATAATTGTGCACCGGGCGGAATATCACAAAACCTTTCTTTTCCTCGTCCCTTTTACGATAACGCCATGTACACGCCCGGCGGATTTTCCGCAATAACGCCGTCAATTTCGAGTGCCAGCAGAATGCCGGTCAGCTCCTGCAGCGGGATTCCGGTGCTGCCGGCAAGCTGTGCAAGATTCTGCGGTTCTGCCGCGAGTGTTTTCAGAACCATTTCCGCCTCTTTTCCATAGCGCGGACGCGGTGCGGCTCTTTTTGTCCCGGCCTTTTTCACGCCCAGCTCCTCGAGAATCGTTTCGGGTGAAATCGCAATTTCCGCTCCCTGCGCGATCAGGCGGTTGCAGCCGCGGCTTGTCGCATCCGTTGTCCGTCCGGGCAGGGCAAATACCGTTTTTCCCTGCTCCAGCGCGTAGTCCGCCGTAATGAGCGAGCCGCTCTTCTCTTTTGCCTCAATTACCAGAACGACATCTGCCAGCGCACTGATCACGCGGTTGCGGATCGGGAAATGCCACGGAAGCGGCTCTGCGCCCGGAGGAAATTCGCTTAAGACACCGCCTCCGTTTTCCAGCATCCGCCGCATCAGCGGGTAATTCTGTTTCGGATAGCAGATATCCACACCGCAGCCAAGCACGGCAAACGTCTTTCCCTTTCCGCGCAGTGCCCCCTCGTGCGCCGCCGCGTCGATTCCGCACGCCAGTCCGCTGATCACCGCCACGCCGTTTGCCGCCAGCACCTGCGCGAAAAAGGCCGCCTGGCTCTTTCCGTACGCCGTACATATCCGCGCGCCCACAATCGCCGCTGTTTTCTGCTCATCCGCCGGCAGCGCGCCCCGCACGAAAAGGCGGGACGGCATGTCCGCGAACGGCATAAGCCGCTCCGGATAGCCCTCCTGCCCGCGGCCGACTGTAAAGATTTCCATCGCCATACGTCAGATCCTCCATATACTTTTGTCGGCGCTCCGAAAGCAGATCGCCTCGCTGATATGCGGCACGCCGATTTTGACCGCCCCGTCCAGATCCGCAATTGTCCGCGCGGTGCGGATAATCCCGTGGTAGGAACGCGCGCTGAGGCGCAGGCGGCGGAAGGCATCCTCTAAAAGCTCTTCCGCTGCCTTTTCCAGGATACAGTATTTCTCGATCTGGCCTGCTTTCAGTTCGCTATTGAAATGAATCGACTCCTGCCGGTAGCGCGCCGCCTGAATTTGCGCCGCTGCCGTCGCTTTTTCCCGCATCCTGGCCGAGGATTCGCACCGCTCCTCGCCGTGCAGATCCTCGTAGGAAAGTGCTTCCACCTGCACGCAGAGATCCATGCGGTCGAGGAACGGCTGGCTGACTCTCGAGAGATACCGGCTGATGTCGCCGGGTGCGCAGGTACAGCGCGATAAGTCGGGGTAAAAGCCGCAGGGGCAGGGGTTCATTGCCGCCACCATCAGAAATGACGCCGGGAACACATAGTTTCCGCTGACACGGGAAATCACAATCCGGTGCTCCTCGAGCGGCTGGCGCAGGATCTCAATGGTTGTGCGCGTCATCTCCGGGAGTTCATCAAGGAAGAGAACGCCGCGGTGTGCCAGCGTAATTTCGCCCGGAGACGGCTGTTTTCCGCCGCCTGCAAGAGCCTGCGGCGACATCGTGTGATGCGGAGCACGGAAGGGCCGCTCCCGGCGGACACCCTCTCCTTTGGCAAGCATTCCGGCGATGCTGTAGATCCGCGTTACTTCCATCTGCTCCTCCTCAGACATCGGAGGCATGATCGTCGGAATCCGCCTTGCGATCATGGATTTTCCGCTGCCCGGCGGCCCCAGCATCAGCAGATTGTGAAATCCGGCCGCAGCGATGAGCGCCGCCCGCCGCGCCGCCGTCTGGCCCTGCACTTCGGAAAAGTCCGGCTCTTTTCCGTCCTCCTTCTTTTGATTTTCTATAGACGGAAGCGACGGCATTTTCCCTTCACAGCAGTAGTTCAAAAGCTCCTGTAAATTCTGGATTCCAACGACGTGAAGCCCGCCGACCAGACCCCCTTCCGCGGCATTTCCGGCTGGAACAAGAAGCGTTGTGCATCCAAGCTCCCGCGCCTTCGCCGCTGCCGGAAATACACCGCTGATCTCCTGCACATGGCCGTCAAGGCCGAGTTCGCCGAGCACCATCGTTTTCCGGAGTGACCCGGGCGGAATCCGGCCGAGCGTCATCAGAACGCCCGCTGCAATCGGAAGATCGAAACGCGATCCTTCTTTTCGGACGTCCGCCGGGGATAAATTAATCGTAATTCGTTTCGGCGGCAGGGAAATTCCCATGTTTTTGAGGGCTGTCCGCACGCGGTCCTGCGCCTCCTTTACCTGGGCACTCACGTAGCCGACCATCGTAAACTGCGGCATGCCGTCACTGACATCCGCCTCCACCTGCACCGGAATCATCTCCATGCCCGAGACGGTGGCTGATAATACACTGCAATACAAAGAAAACCTCCTTTTCTTTCAGTAGCAGGTCGTATAGTTCCTATTTATTTTTCATTTTGGGAAAATGTCCGGCAAGAACACCGGGAAGATATTATCTTTGATTTTTGTTCGAAAAAGTAAGGATAAGGAAACCTTTTCTGCACCTGATTTCCTTACCCTTTATTATAGAAGCAGTCCGTTTGAAATGTCAAGCATTTACGAAGCGGCAAACCGTAACCGCAACTTTTCAATTGCATTCTTCTCGATCCGCGACACGTACGAACGGCTGATGCCAAGCCGGGCAGCGACCTGTTTCTGTGTGTATTCTGCTTTTCCGCCAAGGCCGTACCGGAGAAGAAGCACCTGTTTTTCCTGCTCTTTTAATTCCGAATCCAGATAACAGTACAGCCGCACCGCGTCCTCTTTCCGGTTGTACTGTTCCGCGATATCCTCCCCGCCGCCCTCCACGATGTCGAGCAGATGGATCTCATTTCCCTCCTTGTCGGTTCCGATCGGCTCGTAGAGGGAAATCTCCCGTGCCGTTTTCTTTTTGCTCCGAAGATACATCAGCAGCTCATTATCAATACAGCGGGCGGCATATGCGGCCAGCCGGTTTCCTTTTTTCGAATCATATGTCATCACCGCCTTGATGAGGCCGATCGTTCCAATGGAAATCAGATCGTCGAGATCATCGGGCAGGCCCTGATACTTTTTCACAACGTGCGCGACCAGGCGCAGATTCCGCTCGACCAGAATGTCTCTGGCTTTTGTATCGCCCCTCTGATACGCATCCAGACAGCTTTTTTCTTCCTGTGCAGACAGTGGTTTTAAAAAGGGTTCCAAGAAAAGCGGCACCTCAAAGGGGATTTTTCTTTATTTTATGTTTGAATTGCAGGAAACGTGCCTGTCTGCTATACTGATAAGATCAGCCGGGTTTTCCGGCACTCGACATTATATTTTTAAGAGGAGGTTTCCTTTTATGACAGACCAGAAAAACGGACAGGAATATCTTTCTTTTGTGCTGGAAAAGCTGCAGGCGCGTCTTGCCGAGATCAGCCAGTCTCTGCTGGACGGACAGAAAGAGATTGAAAATATGCACGATTATTACTGGCAGAACTATACCGAGATGGACCAGTACGGATATGAGGATTACGACAATCAGCAGGCACTGCTGCATCAGGTGAATGCGAATCAGGAGCAGCTTCTTCTGCGGAGCCGATTCCGGAAAATGCTGGATTCTCCGTTCTTCGGGCGTGTGGATTTCCGCTATGACGGGGATGATGAGCCGGAAATTTTCTATATCGGCATCGGCAATTTTGCGGAGCGGCCGGGCGAGCTGCCGCTGATTTACGACTGGAGAAGCCCGGTCAGCGGTCTTTTCTACGATTTTGACCGCGGGCCGGCTTCCTATCTGGCGCCGGGCGGCGAGATGACAGGGGAAATCTGTTCCAAGTGGCAGTATAAGATCCGGGATGGAAAGATGATTTACGGATTTGAGAGTGATGTGAAAATTGATGATGATATTTTAAAGGCGGAGCTTGGCAGCAACGGCGAGGTACAGCTGAAAAATATTATCCGCACAATTCAGAAGGAACAGAATGCGATCATCCGCAATACGAAGGACCGGATTCTGGTAATTCAGGGAGCGGCGGGAAGCGGCAAGACATCGGTGGCGCTGCATCGGATTGCCTACCTTTTGTATCATGACAGACAGAATCTGAAGTCTTCGAATATTCTGATTTTATCGCCGAACGGGGTATTTTCGGATTATATTTCACATATTCTGCCGGAGCTCGGTGAGGAGAATATTCAGGAGATGAGTTTTGATCTCTTTGCTTACCGCAAATTACAGGACACGGCGGCGGACTGTGAGGATCGCTGTGATCAGATTGAGCGGGAGATGCGGGATCCAAAAGCCGCAGAACGGTTTGCTTTAAAACAGTCGCAGGCGTTTGTGGACCAGATGGAGGGATTTGCGCTGGAGCTTGAGGACGAGCTGATGAATTTCTCAGACGTTTCGTATAAGTCGTTTGTGAAGTCAGAATCGGAGATTATTACGCTGTTTTATGACAAGTTTGCGGATATTCCGCTGCTCTCGCGGATGGATGCGGTGGCGGAGACGTTTATTGACGAGATCGAGACGCTGCTGAACCGGGATCTGCCGGAGGAG
The DNA here is from genome assembly GCF_003479185.1 of Blautia sp. AF17-9LB. Taxonomy (NCBI): domain Bacteria; kingdom Bacillati; phylum Bacillota; class Clostridia; order Lachnospirales; family Lachnospiraceae; genus Blautia; species Blautia sp. AF17-9LB. The sequence goes on along the minus strand of NZ_QUGU01000007.1, from coordinate 45,225 downwards.
GAGCGGATTCCGCTCATCGAAAAATTCCAGAAGATGTATGAGACGATGGATTTTTATGTTCTCTACAATCGTTTTCTGAAGAAAGAGGGATATCAGACGCTGCCGCGGCGGCCGTTGGAGAAGCGGAAACTGCGGTATGAGGATGTGTATCCGGTTCTGTATCTGAAGTACCGCCTGTCGCGGCAGGCGGAGCGGTCGAATATTAAGCATCTGGTGATTGATGAAATGCAGGATTATTCGCGGCTCCAGTATCTGATTATCCGGCGGATGTTTTCCTGTAAGATGACGATTCTCGGCGACCGGGCGCAGACGATGGCGGATCAGCAGCAGGATGTACTGCAGTTTTTACCGGGGATTTTCGGGAAGGATCTGCGGCGGATTGAGATGCGGAAGAGTTACCGGAATACGGTGGAAATTGCGTCGTATGCGGCAAATCTCATTGGCGTGACGGATCTGGAGCTGTTTGAACGGCACGGAATGCCGGTGTTGGAACGGGATGTCACGGATCTTGAGGCGGCTCTGCGGGAGGCAGTGGATACGCTGTTTCCAGATGAGAAAACGTATGAGACGGCGGCGGTGATTGTACCGGATGAGAAGACGGCGGAACGGGCTTATTTGATTTTGCGGGAGATTCTGGCAGAAAAAGATTTTGACTGTGAAAAGCGGCTTTCTTGGCTGAACCGTGACAGCTCCAGTTTTAAGAAAGGACTGACGGTTACCACATTTTATCTGGCGAAAGGGCTGGAGTTTGATCAGGTGTTCTCTATTTTCCCGAAGGACGAGAAACGGGAGATAATGATGCAGGCGCAGTATATTGCAGCGACCAGGGCATTGCATGAGCTGAGAGTGTATCATATTTAAAAACAGGGAGATCCTCCGAAAAAATTCGATTGGATCTCCCTGTCATTTTTATTTTCGATCAGATATGATAGAATCCTGCGGACTGTGCCGGGATGGTGATGGTTCCGTCTTTGGATTCTGCTTTTCCTCCGATCGTGTAGAGGGCATCCTTCAGCTCTGCACTGTATGGGAAGGACTGCTCTTTGTCGGATGGGTTGATGATAACGAGGACTTTTTCACCCTCAGCCTCACGGACGTATGCCAGCGGATACTGGTTTTTCTCTGCATAAACGAACTCGATGGTTCCGCGGCTTAAGAGTGCTTTGCTGCTCTGGCGAATCTGGATGAGTTTTTTAACTTCGTGGTACAGGGAATCCGGATCGGCCATCTGTGCTTTGGCGGTCGGACGGTCTTTGCCCGGGTCCATGGTGATGTAGAGGTCACTGGCCGGTGCGCTGGAGAATCCTGCGTTGGTGCTGTCATCCCACTGCATCGGAGAACGGGAACCGGTGCGGTTGTATCCGCCCTCAACGGATTTCAGGCCTTCGACGTAGCGCATACCGATTTCATCACCGTAGTAGATGAACGGCGCACCTGGCATGGAAAGAAGGAAAGCGAAAGCAATTTTCAGCTCATCCCCCTGCAGACGGCGTGCCAGACGGTCCATATCATGGTTTCCGGACGGGATGCAGATCAGGCCTTTCTGTGCGGTCTTATTGTAGTTGGTTTTGTAGGTCTCTACAAACTCAGAGATATCTCCTTTTCCGCGTTTGGAGAAGAATGGCTCATCGCAGCGGAACAGATCGTTGTAATGGGACGGTCCAAAGTGAAGCAGGAAGTCCATGTGGAAGCCGCCCTGTAAGGATTTGTCCGGCTCGCCCCACTCGGATACCATGGCTGCATCCGGGAACTCGGCGTCGAGGAATTTCCGTACCTGCTGCCACAGGCGGATGGTTCCTTTGCCTTCCTGATCGTTCTTTACCAGAGAGCCCGCCATATCGACACGGAAGCCGTCGCAGCCCATGTTCAGCCAGAATCTCATGACATCTTCCATCGCTGCCAGCGTTGCCTGCGGTCCCTCATCATCAAAGGACTGCTGCCACGGTTTTTCCGGATCCGGCTGATAAAAGCCGTAGTTCAGGGCCGGCTGGTTGGAGAAGAAGTTGATGGCGCAGGCGCCGTCACGCTCGGAAATGCCGCGCAGGCTTCCCATTCCTTCCGGTGCTTCCCATACGTTATTGGTCCATACGTAGCGGTCTGTAAATTCATTGCGGTCTGCTTTCATGGATTCTTTGAACCATGGATGCTCAACAGATGTATGGCCCGGAACCAGGTCGAGCAGAACGTGCATGTCACGTTTGTGTGCCTCTTCGAAAACTCTCTTCAGATCCTCATTCGTTCCGTAGCGCGGTGCAACGCGGCAGTAATCTGCGACATCGTATCCTGCATCACCGAATGGGGACAGGAAGCACGGGTTGATCCAGATGGCGTTGCAGCCCAGTTCCTTGATGTAGTCTAATTTTTCGATGATACCCTGGAAATCTCCGATTCCGTCGGCGTTGGTGTCGTTGAAGGACTGCGGGTAAATCTCATAAAATACTGCGTTATCTAACCATTTTGACATTTTTTCTTTTCCTCTTTCGCTCTTATTTCTGCTGTATTTTCGTCGTTGCAGCAAGTGTTTCTATATGATATATTACTACTGTATCCGCTGAAATACCAGTAATTTCCTATTTCATTCTAATACTATTCTATGATTTTATGCATGCCGCGCTCTGCCATTTCCGGCATTTTACGGACATGCTTTTTGGAGGATGATTTTATGATGCTTTCTGCTGCGAAAGAAAAACGCCAGCACGGCTCCATGCAGGTTCCCTACAGTTATTATGACTGCCGGATGCCCGACTATTTTCCCGGCGTACCGCTGCACTGGCACGGGGAGATGGAGCTGAATTATATCAAACGCGGAACGGGGTATTTTCAGTATGAGGACCGTCTGCTTACGGCGCATGCCGGTGATATTTTTCTGATTCAGCCGAACCTCGTACATGCCATTCTGCCCGCCGAGCAGGAGTCGATGTTTTATGATACGATTGTTTTCCACCAGAATATGCTGATCGGCGGGTATGACGACCGCAGCTACACGGAAATTCTGCAGCCGTTTTTCTCCGCCCGGCGCCGCATCCAGGCACCGATTTCACCCGAACATTCCGGTTATGCTGCACTTTCTGCATCCGTCCATCAGATTTTCCGCTGCATCCGTGAAAACTCTGCTGTCTCCGATCTTCTGCTGAAAAGTGAGCTGCTCCGCTTCTTCTATCTGCTCGCCGCATCGCCGGAACTCTGCACCGATCGTCCCGCCATGCCTGCGGCTGCTGAAAACCTGCGGCCTGTGCTCGCCTATATCCAGGAGCACTTCGCCGACCCGATTACCATAGAGGAACTTGCCAGGCTGTCGCATTTGAGCAAAAGCTATTTTATGAGCTGTTTTAAGCAGACCTTCGGACTCGGGGCCGTTGAATATCTGACACAGCTTCGGATCAAAGCCGCCTGCGAGGCGCTGCGCAGTACGACGCGGAGTGTGTCCGAAATCGCGTACGACAATGGTTTCCGCAACCTTTCCAACTTCAACCGGCAGTTCCGAAGCAAAGTGGGATGTACGCCGCAGATGTATCGGAAGGAATTTCAAAATTCATAAATTCAAAAAGGGATGCATCAAAATATGCATCCCGAAAATCTATCTCTGATCCTATTTTTATTCCGTAATCTCCGGTACCGACGGAACATCTTTATCTTCTTCCCGCCAGCTCCCAGAATGCGACAGCGCTCGCCGCAGCGACGTTCAGTGAATCCACACCGTGTGTCATCGGAATCAGCACGGTTGCATCTGTTTCAGCGATCGTATCACTTGCCAGTCCGTCACCCTCGGTTCCGAGCAGAATGGCGAGCTTTTCATGCGTTTTCAACGACGGATCATCCATCGGAACGGAGTCTTCTTTTAATGCCATCGCAACGGTATAAAATCCAAGTTCCTGCAGTGCAGCAATTCCCTGCTCCGGCCAGTAACTGCCGCCTGGCAGCACGGTCCATGGGACCTGGAAGACATTTCCCATGCTCACGCGGATGGCGCGGCGGTACAGCGGGTTGCTGCAGCCTGATGTGAGAAGCACGGCATCGATGCCAAGCGCGGCGGCAGAACGGAAAATCGCACCGACATTCGTCGGGTTCACGACATTTTCCAGAATCGCCACGCGGCGGGCATTCCGGCAGATTTCCTCCATAGCCGGAAGCGTGCGGCGGTGCATCGCGCAGAGCATGCCGCGCGTGAGGGCAAAGCCTGTGAGTTGTTCCAGCACCTTCGTCTCTGCTGTATAGACCGGCGCGTCCGGGCAGTGCGCAAAGAGTGCTTCGTTTGCGGCAAGCTCTGCGCTTCCGGCAAGGAACGAAACCGGTTCATATCCGGCATCCAGCGCACGCTCGATGACACGCGGACTCTCCGCAAGAAAAAGGCCTGGCTGCGGTTCATAATAGTGCAATAACTGCGGTTCTGAAAGACGCGCATACACGTCGAGCTCCGGCGCCGCAAAGTTTTCGATTTTTCTGATCTCTGACATAATATTGATTTCCTTTTGCGTTTTCTCTTTGTTTTCACTATGTTCTATTGTAGCAATCCCGCTCCCGTTTCGCAATCCATTCTTTTTCCCGCCGGTGCCGTTCCCCGCACCATTCGCCAAACCGTGCTTCCAGCACGCATCGAATTTTCTTGTTTATCTGTCTTTTTTAAAAATTTCTCAATTTCCTCTTGCCAAACGCCGCCAGAGACGTTATAATAATCGACGGTTCAAAATTAAAAACTGCAGAAAAGATTGGTATCAGATTGGAAACGGCACAAGTGCATTGCTTGGTTAACGAACAACACATGTGTCTTTTTTGCGCCCATTTTTCAAAATTGCAAAGAAAAGGAGAACAATCGATGCCAAAAACAAAATTTCAAAACGTTGTATTTACCCTCATGATGTCCTTTCTGATGGTCTATGCCATGATCTGCTACAACATTTCCATGAACATCGGCGGAATGACAAATCAGGTCTTTCTGATGGCGTTTCACGAGATGATAATCATGTGGCCGGCCGCTTTTATCCTCGAGTTTTTCCTCGTGGATCATCTGGCTCACAAATTAGCTTTTTGCATGGTAACACCGCAGGATCGTCCGATCGTAATCACGCTGGCAATTTCCATTATGATTATTGCTATTATGTGTCCGATTATGAGTTTTATTGCAACGCTGCTGTTTAAAAATGCCGGAAAGGAATTCGTTGCTGTCTGGCTCCAGACCACGTTTTTAAACTTCCCGGTTGCCTTCTTCTGGCAGCTCATGTACTGCGGACCCTTCATCCGTTTTCTGTTCCGCAAACTGTTTCCGGAAAAATAAGAAAAGATATCCACAAAGGCGAACCGCTTTTCCCCTCTCTTTCCACAATTTCTGTGGACAGACGGTGCAAAATGGTTCGCCTTCTGTGGATATCTTTTGTTTTCTTCCGGGATTACTCCTGCGGTACCGGATTGGATACGCTGACTACATGATCATACCAGGTTCCTTTTTTACCAATGATCGCAACATTGAAATCCTCGTCCAGTTTTTCTACCGGGATATCAAAGCCGTACACTTCATCTGTGGTTCCGTCAGAATACGTTACCTCATCTGTGGTCGGCTCGATCAGCTCTGCGCCGTCTGCCTGTGCTTCTTCTTTTGTTCCCACAAAGACATTGACAATGTTTTTGGATACCAGGCTGACGTGGATGGTCATTTTTCCGTCTTTTACCGTCAGGACACCCTTTCCTTCTTTTGCTTCATTGACATGGAACATATTGCTGTCTGTATTGAAGTCTGCCGTATACGTACCGTCTTCCAGCTCTGATGCGCTGCTTTCTCCTGCAGTCTCCGCTGCCGATGCGCTTTCTGCTGAAACATCTGATGTGGATGTACTGCTCTCTGCCTTAGATGCATCCTGTACAGAAGCGGAAGATGCGTCTGCCGCAGAAGACGCAGATACTGCAGATGCAGAAGATGACGCTGCATCCTTTCCGCCACATGCGCCGAGCATGGATACAGTCAGTGCTGCTCCAAGAAAAAGAACTGCCAATTTTTTTCTCATAATAAAATTCCTCCTTGTATCACCTTGAAGCGGATCTTTTTCATCCGCTCAACTTAAAATCCGACAGCACACTGAGTCTCTTCAGCCGTACTGCCGGATCTTATTTTACTCTATTTTACGTTCGGAATACAACCCCTAATTATTCAGCATCGTCCTGAACGCCGTTGCCGTCCATAGCTGCCTTGGTGTGCTGTACATACAGCTGCTCAACAGCATCAATTCTTCCAAGACCTTCGATCTGAGTGTTGATCTCATCGAATGCACCGGATGCCTCAAACTGGCTCTTCCAGGAATCCTCATCCTCGCCTGCCATATCGTTGTTTGCGTGGTCACCTGCAACAACCATCAGCGGACGAAGAATTACTTTCTTGTATCCGGCTGCTTTTACTGCCTCGATCACATTCTCGCAGGCGGTCTCTTCCGGCTCGCCCTCAACGGTTCCGATGAATACGTTTTTGTATCCAAGAGTATCCATCTGTGTCTGCATCTGGCTGTAAGTTACTTTTGCATTGTGGGAAGTACCATGTCCCATAAATACGAAAGCAGTGCCGTCCTCTGCTGCTGCATCCAGACTGTCATAATTTGCAGATTTTACTGCCTGTGCCGTGATTGCTTCTGCAACGGCCTGTTTGTCCTCGTTGATTACGGTAGCGTCACTTCCAACCTCGCCAAGCAGCGGCTCTGCGATGGTTACGGACTCAAATTTATCTTTATAGCTATCTACTGCTTCTTTCAGCTCGTCGTACTCTGCGCCGTGCATCAGATGAGTCGGCTGAATAATCAGTTTTTTCACGCCATTGCTTACAGCTCTTTCCAGTGCCTGATCTACGTTGTCGATCTTCTCGTCATCGCGGGCCTGTACATGGTTGATGATGATCTGTGCAGTGAAGGCACGTCTTACGGACCAGTCCGGATATGCAGCCTGCAGAGCTTTCTCAACGCCTCCGATATCCTCAGCACGGCTGTCGTTGAAGGAAGTACCAAAGCTTACAACCAGAAGCTCATTCTCGCCGATCTCGTCTCCGTTTAACGGATCATCCTTGGAAGCATCCCCTGTGTCTCTTCCGAAGTAATCCGGATCTGCGTTCTCACCTTCTACGAGTTCTTTCTGTGCGTCTGTCAGGGCATCCCATGCCTCTTTTGCTTCTTTGCACTGCTCGTCGGTGTTATCATTTCTTTCCTGTACATAAATTGCGTCAATCAAAGCTGCCACTTTATCTGCTGCCTCCTGGTCTGCATCTGCGGATACCTCTTCAGATGCAGAAGATGCGCTTACGCTGCTGCTTGCTGCTGTGGTGTCTTCCTCAGATGCGGAAGATGCACTTACGCTGCTTGTTGCTGTGCTGCTTGCGCTGCTGCTGGATGCGTTGCTGCTTCCGCATGCGCCGAGCATAGATGTTACCATAGCTGCTGAAATTAAAGCGACTACAAGTTTCTTTTTCATTTTTGTTTTCCTCCCATTTGCTGGTATCTTTGCAACAACCAATATCGGGGACGTTTTACATTTCAAACTATGAGAAACACGCTCCGCGAGTTTCTCAAGTTATCGCGGCAGTCGCTAAGGTCTCGTGCAAGCACGGACTTTGGCTCGTTGCCCGCGTAAATAGAAAGAAGCCCTTTCGTTTTTCAACGAGGGGCTTCCAGTATTTTTATCACAAAGAAAACCATCTCACCCGCTGTGGGGCAAATGTCCGCTTTCCTGTTTTGTACTGCCAGTTCCTCGTGGCACGAACGTAACGTTCCTGTACTGCGAAAGGCAGGTCTCCCGGCTCATTGCTTCAGGATTTGACTCCAGCGCATCGGTCTCCTTCCCGGTTTCCCAGTGGATCATTCCCCTGCTTGCAAAATACGGTGACGAGTTCGTGCAGGATTCACACCTGCTTCCCTTTTCACCGGACACGTATGTCCGACACCTTACACATCGATATTTAATTGTCTTTTCTTTAACGACTGTTAGTGTAGCACATCGTCTTTTCTCTGTCAAGTGCTGTAAAATCAGGAAATCCGGCCATTTTCCATTTCATATACCACATCCGCGACGTTCATCGTGGACACTCTGTGCGATACGAGCACAATGGTTTTCTCTTCTGCCGATTCTTTCAGGGATTTCAGAATAATTCCTTCATTTAAGGAATCAAGATTCGATGTCGGCTCGTCCAGCAGGATCATGGATGCGTCATGCAGGAATGCCCGCGCGATACCGATCCGCTGTTTTTCTCCGCCGGACAGCGTATCGCCGAGTTCTCCGACTTCGGTGTCGTAGCCGTTTGGCAGTGTCATGATGAAATCATGTATGGACACCTTCTTCGCCGCCTCCATAATTTCTTCCCGCGTCGCGCCGGGTTTTGCAATAGCGATATTGTTCGCAATCGAATCGTGGAACAGGTGTGTCTCCTGCGTCACATAGCTTTCCATATCGCGCAGATGCTTTGTCGGGATTTTGCGGACATCGGCTCCGTCCACGGAAACGCGCCCCGTCTGGACATCCCAGAAGCGCATCAGAAGTTTTAAGATCGTCGATTTTCCGGAACCGCTCGCGCCGTGGATGCCGGTGATTTTTCCCGGTTCCAGTTTCAGCGAATACTGATCCAGAATCGTCTCGTCTTCGTAGGCAAACGTTACATTCTGCGCCTCGGCTCCTGCAAATGCGTGGTCACCGCCGGATGCCGCATCTCCCGGAATTTCCTCCACCAGCGGCGCTTCCTCGAGAAGGGAAAGCACACGCTCGCCGCTTGCCAGCGTCTGATTCAGGTTATTCGACAGGCTGGACAGCGCCACGACCGGGCCGAAGGAACCCATCATCGCGACTGTGCAGGTCAGGACTCCCTCAAATCCGATCCCGCCTTTCGTGTAAAGATAGATCGTCAGTGCCAGCATGCCGAACGATGCCAGAAGAATCACCATGTTGGTGACAGACCGCTGGGAGCCTTCCATGCGGCTTAAGTTTTCCTGCACAGAAGCCAGTTCTTTCGACCGCCCTGACATCTGCTCTTTCCGTTTTTCGCCCTGTCCGTACTGAATCGTCTCGTCGAGGCCACGCAGGGAATCCAGCACGAAGCTGTTCAGCTCGCCAAAGCCTGTCCGGAACTCCATTCCTTTCTGGCTTCCGCGCTTTCCGTTCCACATCGGGATCACAACGCCGACCGTCAGATACGCCGCAAGTGCAAGCAGCCCTGCCAGAACATGGTATCTTCCAATGAAGCATACCATAATCAGAGAAGTTAATGCTGCAATCGCAATCGGGGAAATCGTATGCGCATAGAATACTTCCAGAAGTTCGATATCGGTTGTGATAATCGAAATCAGATTTCCTTTGTCCCGTCCTTCCAGCTTCGCCGGGCAGAGCTTCCGCAAAGCTGCAAACACTTTATGGCGGATGATCGCCAGCAGTTTAAAAGCAATAAAGTGGTTGCAGTACTGCTCCGCATAATGCAGAATGCCGCGCAGCACCGCGATCACGATCATCACCGTGAGTATCGTTTTTACCGGGGTATGTACAAGCCACATGTTTTGCACCGAAAGGCTCGTCCCTGCCGCGCCCGTCAGTAAGCCATGCACGATGACCTGTCCTGCCAGAATCGTCAGGAAGATCGCACATAAATATCCCATTGTTCCAAGAATAATTGCCGCCATCATAATATGAAGCAATGGCTTCACCAGCCCGATCAGGCTTCCCATAATCCGGAGGGCGCTTCTGCGTTTTGCTGTATTTTTCTTCTCGTTCATCATGCATTCCCCTCCTTTCCATAGTTTTCCAGTACCATCTGGCTGTCGTACAGATGACGGTATGCGCCGTTCTGTTCCATCAGTTCCGCATGCGTTCCACGCTCGCAGATGGTACCGTTTTTCAGGAAATAAATCTGATCTGACTGTACGACGTTCGCAAGGCGGTGGGAAATCAGCAATACCGTTTTCGTCTTTGCGAGTTCATGAATCACATTCATGATCAGCTCTTCACTCTCGACATCAATATTCGATGCGGCTTCATCAAAGATATACACCGCACTGTCGCTCCGAAGCAGCGCCCGCGCAATCACAAGACGCTGGCACTGGCCGCCGGAGAGGTTTCCTGCTTTTTCGAGAAGCCCTGTCTGCAGTCCGTTCTGTGTCTGTAAGAATCCCAGCAGATTGACTTTCTGCAGAACCGCCTCCATCTCCTCCTTCGTCGCATCCGGTTTCGCCATGCGCAGGTTCTCTTCTACGGTTCCTTTAAATAAGTAACTGTTGTGGCGGACCAGAACAACGTGCTTCATCAGATCCGTCTCAGCGACTTCCGAGAGCGGCACACCGCCCAGGGTGATGCGCCCTGTATATCCACGGTTCTTTGCCGCAAGGATACCCGCAATCGTACTCTTTCCGCAGCCGGATTCGCCGACCAGCGATACAAAACTGCCCGCCGGGAGTGTAAGGTCAATGCCTTTTAAGATTTCCCGGTCTTCTTCATAGGAAAAATGCACATCCTCCAACACAACATCCAGCGGTCCGTCCGGCAGCGTCCGTTCTCCCGCCTGCGGCTCCGGCAGATCAAGGATTTTGAAAATCTTGTCACTCGCCGCCATGCCGTTCATCGCGATGTGGAAGAACGATCCGAGCAGACGCAGCGGCAGGAAAAACTCACTCGCCAGCAGCACAATGCAGAGCGTTCCGGACACGGTGAGGTTTCCTTTCAGAAATTCCGATACCGCCACCGCCATGCCAACCGCCGCGCCGCCGTATGCTACGATGTCCATCACGCTCGTTGAGTTGAGCTGCATCGTCAGAACTTTCATCGTGATCCGGCGGAAGTTCTGGGATTCCACATCCATCTCGTCGGCTTTCTGCTGGTCGGCCTGATAGATTTTTAAGGTCGTCAGGCCTTGCAGATTTTCAAGGAACGAATCGCCGAGCCCTGTGTAAATACTCCAATATTTGTTCAGCAGCTTCTTCGCAATCTTCTGTACCACTACGATCGAAACTGGGATCAGCGGCACGCAGATCAGAAGGACCATGCTCGCTTTCAAGCTCACCCGGCAGAGGATGGCGAACAGCGTGAGCGGTGCGAGCAGGCTGTAAAACAGCTGCGGCAGATACTTTCCAAAGTATGTTTCGAGCTGCTCCACACCTTCGGTGGACACCTGTACGACCTCTGAGGAAGACACCTGCTCGCTGTACGATGCACCGATCTTCAGCATTTTTTCATAAATTTTCTCACGCAGAATCCGTTTCACATCCACACACGCAAGATACGACGACCGCGCGCCCATCCGCTCGCAGAAAAAGCGGATCACAACAACAATTGCCAGTGTAAAAATCGTCCGTTTCACAGCCGCTGCCGTTACCGCACCATACACGACCCGTTCCAGCAGATCGGCGACCGTAAATACCGCGATCACCTGCGACAGAAGCGCCGCCCACTGCCACAGAATCGTGTACACGATATACTTTTTCGCGTGGGACAGCAGCCCCACCAGTCTTGTTTTAATCATAAGTACCTCTCTTTTATGCTTTTGCTTTTCGCTTCTCTCTCATGCTGCAGATTAAATGCCAGATAGCTAAAATCGGATGATACAGCAGCATCCTCGGCCCCGAAAACCGCATAACGGCGCGGATCTTTTCCCGCATTTCCGGCTTGTAGCAGTGTACTTTGCAGTTTGCGCAGAATGTTTTCTGTTCCATGAAGGGACATTTCTGGCTCCGCTGTTTTGCATAGTCCGCTAATTTCTGACATTCCGGACACATTCCGCCGGATGCATGCCCCTCTTTTCCATGGTTCTTCCGGCAGTACAGGCGGATCATCTCTTCCACGACGTACTGTTCTTTCTGCCGCTTTTTTTCTACTTTGTTCATTTTGTTTCTCCTAGGATATGATCTTCTATTTTTACGGTTTTGACCCGCAGGAAGAAATACAAAATATGGCACATCCATACCACAGCAATACAGATTCTTCCAATCGGCACATTCTTCATAGCAAAAAAGCCGATCGCCATCACAACCGTTACCATCCCGATGATTTTACATTTCGTTCCTACCGTCATCGCCCGATGCTGTACGAAGCTGTCGAGATGCTTCTTATATAATTGAGTTCCAATAAACCAGCTGTGCAGCCGTTCCGAACTTTTCGCAAAGCAGAACAGGGTCGCCATATAGAATGGAACTGTCGGCAGAATCGGAAGCACAATGCCGATGGTGCCAAATCCCAGGCACAGAAAGCCGAGTACGATCCAAAATATTTTAAATGGACTCTTCACAATTTTCCTCCTTTCTCACCGAATATTAAAATAGAAAAATAGCCGCTCATGGTTCTTGCGAATACATGAGCGGTTAGTTGTCGCTTACGCTAGTTATAGATTAACATTATTTAACTTTCATGTCAAACACATTTCACTCCTGAGAGAACGCTCCTCTGCTTGCAGAATAACTGCTGTTATTTCAACTCACGAAGTGTGATACATCATACTCTAAATAATTCCGCCAATGTTTGAAGATTCAACTCACGGAGGGCGACAAAGGAATCGGGCCGGTTGTGTGGGGACGCATCATTTCAACTCACGCCCTCACGGAGGGCGACGCTGCGCCTTCAGTTCATCCGTCAATCCATTGATGTTATACTCAATATACGGGTGCTGCCATAACGGTAGGCGGTTAGTCCTTCTACGGAGGGACTGTGACTCTCCGATTACATAGAAACCCTTTATATGGGAATTCCTTGGAAAGGAGGGCTAAGCCATGAGTATTATCGACTTCATAGCAGTTGTAAGTTTCGGCTTAACCTGCTTTAGCCTTGGATACAACTTCGGCAAAGATACTGCGAAATCACAAAAATAGCCGCCCAGTCCTGCAAACTTTGGCGACTATTTTTACATAAACCAATAAATATGGACTAACCGTCTATCGGTAGCACTCTTTTCAATATCATAATATCATGCATTTCAGAATATGTCAAAATCTTCTTTTCACATATCCCGAAATCTCCGATACCTCTCCTCTACCAGTTCTTCCCCATCCATCTTCTCATACTTTTCCAGGAATCTCAGAATTTTGCCTCTCAATTCTTCACACACCACTGGCATTGTGTCCACCGTAAACTCCCCCGGCTCTTCCACAATCTCTTCTACAATTCCCAGTTCCTTCAAATCCCCCGCCGTCAGCTTCATCACCTCGGCGGCCTCCAGCGCGCGTTTGCCGTCTTTCCACAGGATGCTTGCAAATCCCTCCGGCGACAGGATGGAGTAGATGGCATTCTGCATCATCCACACTTCATCCGCCACGGCGAGTGCCAGTGCACCGCCGCTGCCGCCTTCTGAAATGACAATAGAAAGAACCGGCGTTTTTAACGCTGACATTTCATACAGGTTCCGCGCAATCGCCTCGCCCTGGCCGCGTTCTTCGGCTTCCATTCCGCAGAAGGCGCCTGGGGTGTCTACGAGACAGATAACAGGCCTGTGGAATTTTTCGGCCTGTTTCATCAGACGCAGGGCTTTGCGGTAGCCCTCCGGGGACGGCATGCCGAAATTGCGGCGGATGTTTTCTTTCGTATCCGCGCCTTTCGCCTCGGCGATGACCGTGACCGGTGTGCCGTCAAACGATGCAATACCGCCGATGATCGCCGCATCATCGCCATACAGTCGATCACCATGAAACTCAATAAAATCAGGAAACAGCTCCCGAATATAATCTTCTCCCACCGGTCGGTCCTTTTTCCGCGCTTTCTGCACACAGTCCCAAGCCGATGTTTTCTCTCCCGTTTCTGGTGCTGCCAAAGACCGCTTCACGTCTCCATCCCCCAAAGTCAGCACTTCCGAGGAAACTTCGATATCTTTCCCATGCATCCGCAGAATCTCCGACAGCACCTCTTTCGCCTCTTCTCTTGGCAGAATCCGATCCACAAACCCATGCTCCACCAGAAACTCCGCCCGCTGGAATCCTTTCGGCAGTTTCTGTCCTATTGTCTGCTCAATAACCCTCGGTCCCGCAAACCCGATCAGCGCATGCGGCTCCGCCAGAATAATGTCCCCCAGCATCGCCCAGCTTGCTGTCACGCCGCCCGTCGTCGGGTCCGTCAGCACACTCACATACAAAAGCCCCGCATCACTGTGTCTTTTCAGCGCCGCCGACGTCTTCGCCATCTGCATCAGAGAAACAATCCCCTCCTGCATCCGCGCCCCTCCCGAGCACGCAAACAAAATCACCGGCAGCGAAAGCTTCGTCGCCCTCTCCACCGCCCGCGTAATCTTCTCCCCAACAGCCTCACCCATACTGGCCATCATAAACCTGCCATCACAGACCCCGATCACCGTCTCCATCCCGTTGATCCGTCCCTTACCAGTCACAACAGCCTCCGTAAGTCCTGTTCTCTCCTGCAGAGTCCTCACCTTCTCTTCATACCCCGGAAACCCCAGCGGATTCCCCGCCGTCATCCCCTGATCCCATTCCTCAAAACTCCCATCATCCAGAAGAAACTCAATCCTCCGATACGCATGCACCCGAAAATAATTCCCACACTTCGGACAAATATAAAGATTCCTCTTCACATCCTCCGTAAAAATAGCCCCCTTACAAGCATTACACTTCTTCAAAATCCCCTGCGGCGCCTCCGGCACCACCCCATCCGCCGTGTGCTCCTTCCGAAACACCGTCTTCTTAAAATACTTACCCAGCATCATACCACCATCACTCCTTACGTCATAACACTTTCACTCTATTGTCACCATAACAATCTTCCAACCTCACACCTCACCCATCGAGGCATTCATTCTCTCTTCACCGCTCACTCCTGTCATCCCAGCCGCACCGCCCTGCGGTGTCGCTGACCACACTCTCCCAGTCGTGTGTCTGATCTCAGCCGCCCGGCAGTACAGCAGAGGGGGACGGCGCATTTGCAGGAGGAACTATAGCAAGACCCGAAAATAATGCAAAAAAGGCAGTGCTGCAGAGCGCGAATTGCAAGGAACAGATTTGAAGGCGTCCCGGGGTACGACGAAAATCTGTGACGCAGTAATTCACGCTCTGCGGTGCTGAATTTTTTGCATTATTTTCGGGGATTGCTATAGAAACACTTAGGCTTCCAGAATTTGCGTTATTTTCAAAAATCCAACTGTCTGAGCGACAGCGAGTTTTGGATTTTTGAAAATGGTTTTAGCAAATGCTGGAGACCTTAGTGTTTCTTTCCTCTGAAACCGCGCCGTCCCCCTCTGCTGTACTGCCGGGCGGCGTCCGTCTCTCACAATCTCTCCGTCAACCGCTCCACAAACTCAATATCCGCCCTCCCGGCCAGATACTCCTCTTCATTTAAAATAGAATACAAATAATCAACGTTAGTGTCGACTCCCTCGATGACGACTTCCCCCAGCGCACTCCTCATCCGCGCAATCGCCTCCTCACGCGTCCTCCCATGCACAATCAATTTCGCCAGCATCGAATCATAAAACGCCGGAATCACATACCCGTCATACGCCGCTGTATCCACCCGTACTCCAAATCCCCCAGGCAGATGCATCTCCGTAATCTTCCCCGGACAAGGCCTGAAATTCTTCGCCGGATTCTCCGCATTAATCCTGCACTCAATCGCATGCCCCGAAAGCCGGACCTCCCCCTGCGTCACCGACAGCGGCATCCCCGAAGCCACCCGAAGCTGTTCCTGAATCAGATCCACCCCCGTGACCCACTCCGTCACCGGATGCTCCACCTGAATCCGCGTATTCATCTCCATAAAATAAAAATTCCCGTCCGGCTCCAGCAGAAACTCAATCGTCCCCGCATTCGCATAATGCGCCGCCTTCGCCGCCCGGACCGCCGCCGAGCCCATCCGCTCCCGCAGCGTGTCATCAATCGCCACACAAGGCGACTCCTCAATCATCTTCTGATGATTCCTCTGAATCGAGCAGTCCCGCTCCCCAAGATGAATCACATTCCCGAACGAGTCCGCCATAATCTGAAACTCCACATGACGCGGATGACGAATCAGCCGCTCCACATACATCGTCTCGTCCGCAAACGAACTTTTAGCCTCCTTCTGCGCCGTCTGAAACGCACTCTGGAACTCCCCGCGCGTCTCCGCCATGCGCATACCCTTGCCGCCGCCTCCAAGCGCCGCCTTAATCATCACCGGAAAACCAATCCGGTCGGCCTCAGAAAGACCCGTCTCCCAGTCAAAAACAGGTTCCTTCGTCCCCGGAATCACCGGCACACCGGCTGCCTGCATCGTATTTCGTGCCTCAGACTTATTACCCAGCCGATCCATCACCTCAGGAGATGGACCAATCCACGTAATGTGGCACTCCTGGCATCTCCGCGCAAACGTGCTGTTCTCCGACAGGAATCCAAATCCCGGATGAATCGCATCCGCCCCCGTCACAAGCGCCGCACTCAAAATACGTTCCATATTTAAATAACTGTCCTTCGACGGCGCCGGCCCGATGCACACCGCCTCATCCGCGAGCTGCGCATGCAGTGCCTCCCGGTCCGCCTCCGAATAAACAGCAACCGTGAGAATTCCCATCTCACGGCATGCCCGGATAATCCGGACCGCGATCTCCCCACGGTTTGCAATCAAAACTTTTCGAATCATTGTGCTGCCCCCACCATAAAGGTCAGTTCCGCCTGCGCGACCACCTTGCCGTCGACCGAAGCAACCGCTTCCCCGACGCCCATCGGTCCCTTGTGGCGGATAATTTTCGTCTCCAGACGAAGCTTGTCTCCCGGTTTCACTTTTCCCTTAAAGCGGCACTTGTTGATGCCGCCGAAAAATGCAATTTTTCCCTTATTCTCGTCAAGAGAAAGAATCGCAACCGCACCGACCTGCGCCAGCGCCTCGATAATCAGCACGCCCGGCATCACCGGCTCCTGCGGAAAATGACCCGCAAAAAAATCCTCGCGGTACGTCACACATTTATACCCAATGCCGAATTCGCCCGGCTCAAAATCTTCTATGTAATCCACCAGCAGAAACGGATGTCTGTGTGGAATAATCTCCTGAATCTGTTTCGTTGTCAAACTGTTCATTCGCTGCTTCCTTTCTCGTCCCGGCTTTACGCTTTTACCCGGAACAGCGGTTTTCCGTAATCAACCATCTCGCCGTTTTTCACCAGAACCTCCGCAATCACGCCGTCCACTTCGCTCTCAATCTCATTCATCAGCTTCATGGCCTCCACAATCGCTACAACCTGTCCCTTTTTCACGGTGTCGCCGACCTTCACAAACGGCTCGGCATCCTCTGCCGGAGCTGTATAAAACGTTCCGACCAGCGGGGATGTCACAAAAACGCCTTCTTCTGCTTCGCTGTGATCCTCAGCCGCTGTACTTTTTCCTGCCGTTTCTTTTCTCTCCGGCATGGCTGCTTCTTTCGCTGTCACGCCATTTGCTCCGCCCATCATCTCTGCCATCTGCAGACCGGCACCGGATGGAACCCCGCTCATCTGCACCTGCACCGGAGCTGCTTTTCCATGCTCCATGGCAATCTTGATCCCATCAGCCTCGTAATCAAACGCGGTCAGCGAAGAATCCGAAACTTTATCAATCAACTGTAAAATCTGATCTAATTCCATCTTATTTTCCTTTCTGCACCGGAACACGATGCCGCTTTATTCATATTTCTGAAACAGCAGCACCGCATTGTGGCCGCCAAAACCAAGGGAATTGCTCATTGCCAGTTTCACATCGGTTTCCACCGGAGCGCCGATGCAGTAATTCAGATCGCATTCCGCATCTGCTTCCTTTGTTCCAATCGTCTGATGCACGAAGCCGTCCTGAATGGATTTCGCACAGACAACAGCTTCCACACCGCCTGCCGCGCCGAGCAGATGACCGACCATCGATTTCGTCGAGTTGACCAGCACATGGTCTGCCGCATCACCGAAGGCTTTCCGGATCGCACGCGTTTCAAACAGATCGTTGTGATGTGTGGACGTTCCGTGTGCATTAATATAAGTAACTTCTTCCGGTTTTACTCCCGCTTCTTCCATCGCAAGCTCCATCGCACGTGCCGCACCGCTTCCATCTTCCAATGGAGAAGTAATGTGGTACGCGTCGCAGGTTGCGCCGTATCCGACTACCTCTGCATAGATCTTCGCGCCGCGCTGTTTCGCGTGCTCCAGCTCCTCAAGTACGAGAATGCCGGCGCCCTCGCCCATGACGAAACCGTTCCGGTCTTTATCAAATGGAATCGAAGCCCGCAGCGGATCTTCCGACTCGGAAAGTGCGGTCAGTGCCGAAAAGCCTGCCACGCCGACCGGCGTAATTGCACTCTCCGCACCACCTGCCACGCAGATGTCCGCGTCGTTGTACTGAATTGCGCGGAAGGCATCGCCAATGCAGTGCGTTCCTGTCGCACACGCCGTTACCACGCTGGTACATTTTCCTTTCGCGCCGAGTGCAATCGCAACATTTCCCGCCGCCATGTTCGCAATCATCACCGGAACGGTAAACGGGTTGACGCGGGACTGATTTCCGGCATCAATTTTGGCTTTCGCCTGCTCGCATGCATTCAGATCACCGACGCCGGAGCCCACCAGAACGCCGACGCGGAACGGATCTTCATTCTCCATGGAAATGCCGGCATCTGCAAACGCTTCTTTTGCTGCCGCAACGGCATACTGGGAGAAAGTTCCCATTCGTCTTGCCGCCTTGAAATCCATGCGTTCTTTTGCCACGAAGCCTTTGACCTCGCCTGCCAGATGTACTTTATATTCTGCTGTATCAAATTTCGTAATCGTTCCGATTCCGCAGGCTCCCTTGCGGACGCCGTTCCAGAATTCCTCCACGGTATTTCCAATCGGGGTTACCGCACCCAGCCCTGTGATGACTACTCTTCTCTTCATTCCAACTCTCCTTTTCTTAGATCACCATGCCGCCGTCGCAGTGAATCACCTGTCCGGTGATGTAAGCTGCCGCTTCAGATGCCAGAAATGCAGCCAGGTTTGCCACATCCTCCGGCTTTCCGAAATGGCCGAGCGGAATCTGGGATACGGATGCTTCTTTCACTTTATCCGAAAGAACCTCCGTCATATCGGTCTCAATAAAGCCCGGCGCAATCGCATTGACGCGGATGCCGCGGGATGCCAGTTCCCGTGCCGCTGTTTTCGTCAGGCCGATCACACCTGCTTTCGATGCCGCATAATTTGCCTGTCCTGCGTTTCCTGCCACGCCGACCACAGAAGCCATGTTGATGATGCAGCCGCTCTTCTGACGGATCATCGGCCGTGCCGCAAAGCGGATGCAGTTGAACGTTCCCTTGAGGTTTGTCTCAATGACACGATCGAAGGCTTCCTCCGACATGCCCATCAGAAGGCCGTCCTTTGTGATGCCCGCGTTGTTGACCAGAATATCGATTTTCCCATACAAAGCAAGAATTTCCTTCATCCACGCTTCACACGCCGCAAAATCCGATACATTGCACTGCATCACACAGCCGTCTCCTCCTGCCGCGCGGATTCCCGCAAGCACGGTTTCGGCCGCCTCTTTCGAACCATTGTAATTGATGACAACAAAGGCTCCCTCCGCCGCCAGTTTTTCTGCAATCGCACGCCCGATTCCGCGGGATGCGCCCGTTACTACTGCTGTTTTTCCACTTAACATCTCATTCTCCTGCTGCATAATCCACTATCTATAATAAAGTTTCGCACACCTGATGCATTTCCTCATAGGTGCGGATATTGTAACCTTTTACATCCCGGTTGATTTTTCTTAAAAAGCCGGTCAGTGTTCTTCCCGGTCCGATCTCCACGAAGGTATCAACGCCGTCCGCAATCATTGCCTCGATGCTCTGCTGCCACCGCACACCGGATGCCACCTGCTGGATCAGAAGGCCGCGCGTCAGTGCAGTATCACGCACATACTGGCCGGTTACATTCGTCACATACGGAATCTTCAACTCCATAAAACCGACGCCCTCGAGCGCTTCGGTCAGCCCCTGGGACGCAGCTTCCATCATCGGGGAATGGAACGGGCCGCTTACGTTCAGCGGAAGTACCCGCTTTGCGCCTGCTTCTTTTAACTTTTCCGAAGCCTCTGCCACTGCCGCCTCATATCCAGTGATGACAATCTGACCCGGGCAGTTGTAATTGGCAATGTAGGCGCCGGAAATCCCGCTCAAAATCTCTTCGATTTTTGCATCTTCCATGCCGAGCACCGCCGCCATCGCGCCCTCGCCTGCCGGAACGGCCTCCTCCATCAGGATGCCTCTTCTGCGGACGACCTTCATCGCATCCGCCATTTCCATACCGCCGGCGGACACAATCGCGTTGTACTCGCCAAGGCTGAGGCCCGCTGTCACATCCGGCGTAAGGCCGCACGCCCGGATGGACTGCTCCATCGCCATTCCGGTTGTCAGCAGTGCAATCTGGGTAAACTCTGTCTGATCCAGATGTTCATTTTCCTCAAAACAGAGTTTTTTCATATCAATCCCGATCAGCTCGGATGCCATATCGTAGACGGTTCTCGCTTTCGGACATGCTTCATAAAAATCCGCGCCCATGCCGACACACTGGGAACCCTGTCCCGGAAACATAAATGCTGTTTTACTCATAACCGCGCCGGTGCTCCTTTCAGAAGTTCTTCCATCTCATTCATCATCTGCTCTATGATTTCTTTGCAGCTTTTCTCGTCTTTTACCATACCTGCAATCTGACCGGACATCACGCTTCCGGTTTTGACATCGCCGTCCACAACGGCTCTTCGAAGACCGCCGAGCGTCAGTTTTTCCAGCTCTTCGAACGGAGCTCCCTCTTTTTCCAGTTCCAGATAATGGCGTGTCATCTCATTTCGGATCGCCCGCACCGGATGACCGGTTGTGCGGCCTGTCACGCGGGTATCAATATCTTTCGCCTTGATCACCAGCTGCTTGTAATTTTCATGCACAACGGCCTCTTTCGAAGCGACAAAACGCGTTCCCATCTGAACCGCCTCGGCACCCAGCATAAAGGCTGCTGCCATGCCGCGTCCGTCCGCAATTCCACCGGCCGCAATGACTGGAATTTTTACGGCATCTGCCACCTGCGGAACGAGTGCCATCGTTGTCGTCTCGCCGATATGGCCGCCGGACTCACATCCTTCTGCCACAACGGCATCTGCGCCTGCGCGCTCCATTCGTCTTGCAAGAGCCACGGAAGCGACCACCGGGATGACGCGGATACCAGCGTTTTTCCACAGTTCCATATATTTCTCCGGATTTCCTGCGCCCGTCGTAACGACTTTTACGCCTTCCTCGGCAACCACTTTTGCCACCTCATCCGCATACGGGCTCATCAGCATGATGTTGACGCCGAACGGTTTGTCCGTCAGTTTTTTTGCTTCGCGGATTTCATTCCGAACCCACTCTGCCGGTGCCGCCGATGCTCCGATGAGGCCAAGGCCGCCGGCCTCGGAAACTGCCGCTGCCAGATGATGCTCCGCCACCCAGGCCATGCCGCCCTGAATGACTGGATACTGAATCCCGAGTAATTTTGTCACTTCTGTGATCATGAATCGCTTCCTCCTGCTTCCCGATCTTTCTTAGTTTTTGTGCTGCTCCAGATACTCTGCAACATCACCGACAGTTACCATCGTTTCCAGATCCTCGGTCGGGATTTCCACGCCGCAGGTGTCCTCGAGGGACATGACCATTTCAAACAGATCCAGGGAATCTGCTCCGAGATCCTCTTTGAAGGAAGTCTCCGCTGTGATAGTATCGATGTCTGCTCCCAGTGCTTCTGCTACGGTTTCTTTTACTTTTTCTAACATGTTTTTGTCCTCACTTTTTTTCTTATTCTTCTTATTTTATATGGGCGTTTCTTACCATTCCAGGTACGCCGCGCCCCAGATCAGTCCTGCTCCGAAACCGGAGAGAACGATTCTCTGTCCTTTTTGGGCTCTGCCGGACCGGTTCCACTCATCCAGCAGAATCGGAATGCTCGCCGCACACGTATTGCCGTATGCTTCGATATTCCGCGGAAATTTTTCTTTCGGCGCCTTCAGTCGTTTTGCCACGCCGTCGATGATGCGGCTGTTTGCCTGATGAAGGATAAACGCATCAATCTCCTCGACCGGCACCTCGGCTTCCGCGAGCACCTCGCGGATGACTTCCGGCACGCGGGATAAGGCAAACTGGAACACGGCACGGCCGTCCATCTGCAGATACGTTCCCTTTTCGCAGGTCAGCGACACGCCTTTTTCTCCATCGGAATGGATCTTTTCGCACGCTTTTGTCTCCTGCTCCTCCGCCGTCAGCACAACGGCTCCCGCGCCGTCCCCGAACAAAATGCAGGTTCCGCGGTCACTCCAGTCCACCAGGCGGCTCAGGGCATCCGCGCCGATCAGCAGCACGTTTTTTGCCTTGCCGCTCCGGATATACATCTGGCCCAGCTCATACACCGCAAGAAATCCGGTGCAGGCGGCGCTGACATCGAGACAGGCGGCACGGAAAGCTCCGATCTCATCCTGCACAAGACAGGCGGTATTCGGAAAGATGCTCTCCGACGAGGAGGTTCCGACGAGAATCAGATCCAGTTCTGTCGAACAGATCCCGGCATTTTCCAGCGCTCTTCTCGCCGCCTTTACTGCCATTTGGGCAACCGTCTCCTCCCCGGCTATGTGGCGCGCACCGATTCCTGTCCGCTCCCGGATCCAGGCATCGCTCGTCTCCACCATCTTTTCCAGATCTTCATTTTTCCATATCGTCTCCGGTACGTAAGAACCGGTTCCCGCAATTCTGCCGTTTTTCACCTTACTGTCCTCTTGCTTATTTCATTCTCAAACATTTTTCTTTTCAAATGTTTTGATATTCAAAGTATATCATCAAAATTCATTTTGTCAACCTTTTTTTATTGCTTTTTCCATTTCCCACTTCTATAATGAAACTATGTTCGGGATTTTTTCGAAACTATTTTTTCCGGATTCTATTATTTTGAGCCCCGGCGCAGGTTCTCTATCGAACACTCCGGCAGGCTCCAGAAAGGACACCAGACTTATGCAGGTTCCAATGTCATCCTATCTTGTGGAAATCAAACCACAGATTCAGGAACTGATCCGTCTGCTCGAGCGCGAATTCGATTATGTCAGCGTGCTCTGCACCGATGTCAAAGGCACGACCTACCGCGTCAGCATGCATCAGACCACCGTCGGCGATTATCACTTCTGTGAACGCGGCTTCGTTGTCCGTGCATGGCAGGACGGTTCCTACACCGAATATTCCTTCAACAACCTCACCGATGCCGCAGATCTTGCGGAGGAAATTACTTCCGCGCTGAAATCCGAATTTCAGGCATTAAAGGCACTCGGCATTGCGCAGATGGAGTCTCCTCTCGTGCAGGAAGAAGCCATCACCAAAACGATGCAGAACGAAATCGAGATTGACCCGGAGACCGTCTCCGCAGAGGAGATTCTCTCCCACCTTCGGAAGCTCTGCGACGCCGGCGCTGCCCATGAAGGAATTCTGGAATTCCAGAGTACCGTCAGCTTTGCCCGTGTCAACAAGCTGTTCCTCTCCTCCAAAAAGGATCTGATGCAGTCCTACGCTTTCTCGGAGGGCTCCCTTTCCGCAATCGGCACAGAAAACGGAAAACAGAATATGTCGTACCGTTCCTGCTCCGGCCTGAAAGGCGTGGAAATCTTAAATGAGATGGATGCGATTGTTGAGGAAATCATCGCCGTTCTGTACGACAAGCTCCACTCCGATCCGGTCACCCCTGGCATGTACGATGTCATCACCGCACCGGATGTCACCGGCGTGATTGCACACGAGGCATTCGGCCACGGTGTCGAGATGGATATGTTTGTCAAAGACCGTGCACTCGCCAAAGAGTATATCGGCAAGCCTGTTGCCTCCCAGCTCTCCTCCATGCACGACGGAGCAGTCGGCGCACAGCAGGTCAGCAGTTATCTTTTTGATGATGAGGGAACGCTCGGCACCGACACCACAGTCATCGACCACGGTACACTCGTTACCGGCATCAGCGATCTCGTAAGCGCACTCCGCCTCGGCACCACGCCGACCGGAAACGGAAAACGCGAGAGCTTCGAGCGCAAAGTCTACTCCCGTATGACCAACACCTACTTCACCGCAGGCACAGACAAACTCGATGATATGATCGCTTCGATTGAGCACGGCTATCTTCTCGAAAGCGTTCAGTCCGGTATGGAAGACCCGAAACACTGGGGCATCCAGTGCATGGTCGGACTCGGCCGCGAGATCAAAGACGGTAAGCTGACCGGAAAAGTCGTATCTCCTGTCACCCTGACCGGCTACGTTCCGGATCTCTTAAAGAGCATCTCCATGGTTTCCGACAAAGAAGAGCTCTTCGGCTCCGGCATGTGCGGAAAAGGTCACAAAGAATGGGTCAAAGTCAGCGATGGCGGCCCGTATCTGAAATGTAAAGTGAGGTTAGGCTGATGAACGAATTATACGATGTATTAAAAACAAGCAAAGCCAGCGACTTTCTGATCCGCGAAGAGCAGACCGAATCCCGCGAGGCATTTTTCATCGGTCAGAAGCTCGACATGAGCCGCGCGAAAAAAGTAACGCACACGTTTCTGACTGTCTTTTTCGACAGTGAGGATGGGAAATTCCGCGGAAGCGCAGAAAAAGAAATCCACCAGGGCATTTCCCGCGAAGAAATGCAGCAGGAAATTGACCAGGCGCTGTTCGCTGCACAGTTCGTGCAGAACCCATGGTACCCGATTGCAGAGCCATCGGATGCACCGGCAAATGATGGAATGCCTGATGCCTCCCGCGATCTTACCTCTGAACTCGTAAAACTGGTGCAGGCCATGCAGGAAATCAAATCGGAAGAGGATTCCCGCGTAAACTCCTATGAGATTTTTGTCAATCAGAAGCAGACACGCATCCGCAATTCCCGCGGTGTCGATGTCACATTCTCCGGCTTTGACTGTGAGATCGAGGTTGTCACAAACTCCCGCAAGGATGATCATGAGATTGAGATCTACAGGGATCTCCGCTTCTCCGACAAATCTGCCGAGAAGATCATCGCCGAAGTGCGCGGAATGTTCCACACCGGCCGCCAGCGTCTGAATGCTGTTCCGACCCGGCAGAACGAGCACGCCGATGTTCTCTTAAGCGGAGACGCCGTCGGCAGCTTCTTCCAGTATTTTGCTATGCATACCAACGCTTCTTATCAGTATATGGGCGTTGCAAAAACAAAAATCGGCGAAGCCATCACCGGCGCAGATGCCGATCCGCTGAATATCCGCCTCGTGCCGACGCTCGACGGCTCTGCCAAAAACGCGCCATACGACGAAACCGGTATGCCGGTAGCCGAGCGCGTTCTGTTTGAAAACGGCATCTGCCGCTCCTACTGGGGCAGCCTTCAGCATGCCCATTATATCGACATGAAGGATACTACTTCCATGAATAACATGGTAGTTGAAGGCGGTTCGAAAACACTCGACGAGCTGCGCAGCATTCCGCATATAGAAATCACCGATTTCAGTGCGTTTGATATGGATGCCGTAAGCGGCACCTGCGGCGGTGAGATCCGTCTCGCATATGAGAGCGACGGAACCACCTCCCATCCGACAACCAGCGGATCACTTTCCGCCCGTTATGACGATGTGCTGAAAAATCTGACTTTCTCGAAAGAGACACAGCAGCTCAACAACCGCGTGGTACCGTGTGCGGTACTGCTGCGGGATGTGACGGTGGCGGGAGAATAATTTTTCATTCTGCAGCATACGAAAAAGGAGCATCTCCAGGTTTCAAGTTCGAAACCGGAGATGCTCCTTTTTAATTTTCTGTGTTTATGTTCAGTCTTTTCTTCGTCTTCTGGATTTCTTTTTGCTTCCAAAATCCGGAACAACGACCAGGGTGTTAAGACCCAGATAAGTTTCAACATCTTCTGCCGTTTTGATATTGTCATTCAGTACAGTCTGCAGTGTCAGAATTGCCAAAACAAGAACAAAATTTCTAAACAGTAATGGGGTCTGACCCCAATGTGGTTATTTATAATCGTGTGTTTTCAGTGTTGTCGTAATCAGGTTGTGGACCGGCGTATCGTCTTCCACGACCAGTATCAATGTCTTATTCATTTAAATTCACCTCACTGAGCGGCAGCGTAAAACGAAAATGGCAACCGTGCGGAGCGCAGTCACGAAGCACCAGTTCCCCGCCATGCGCATTTACAATGGAACGGCACAGCGCCAGCCCAAGGCCAAGGCTTCTGCGGCTGTCACTCACCTTATTTTTTCCGGAATAGAACATTTCAAATACATGCTCCCTGCACTCCGCCGGAATGCCGGGTCCATTATCCTCCACCGCAATCCATACGTTTTTTTCTTCTTTTCCGGCTGTAATCCGGATCTTGGATCCTGCCTGTGTATATTTTACTGCATTGTTGATCAGGTTTACCAATACCTGTACAATCAGCTTTGCATCCATGCGGGCGAGCAGTACATCTTCCCCGCAGTCCACCGTAATTTTATGTTCGTTTTTCCGCCGTTCTACATGGCGCAGCGCCTCACGTACTACATCCTCAACCACCTGATCAGATAACTGCAGTTTTACACTTCCATCTTCTATTTTCGTAAGCGCAAGCAGATTTTCCACCAGTTCAATCAGCCATCCGGCATCCTCATAAATATCCGAAAAAATCTGTTTCCGCATCCCTTCGTCCAGTGCGTCAAAGTTACTGATCAAAGAGTCTGCATTGCCGAGAATTGATGTCAGTGGTGTGCGCAGATCATGGGAAATCGTCCGCAGCAGATTCACCCGAAGCTGCTCATTTTTCGCCATGACTGCCGCCTCTTCTTTTTCTCTCGCACTTTGTTCCCGATCCAGTGCCATGGCGCACTCTCCCAGAATAGAAAGCAGGATACTGTTCTCAAACGCATCCAGTAGCTTTTGTCCGATGAAAATGCCGATCACACCATATCTGTTCTGTGCCGCATAGATGGAAAGGTACAGATACGGTTCTTCAGAAAAACGTTCTGTCATGGCTCCCGCCCGTTTCCGGTTTTTCAGAACCCACTGCAGGATTTCCTGTTCTTTCTCATTAAAAACTTTTTCTGATTTTATTCCTGTTTCGGCGTTATAAAGAGTTCCCTGCACAATGCCGTTTTTCTTTTTTTCTACCGGCGCCACAACCAGATTTCTTCCCAGAAGCTTTATCAGCTGCGTTGCCGTAATATCAAAAATTTCCGACGCATCATCTGCCTTTTGCAGAAGCTGGCTGGTATTAAAAAGAATCTTGGTTCGAAAGGCATCTCGTGCAGAAAGCTTTGCATTTTCTTTCAATTTTGAAGCAAGCGTACCGGTCAGGATTGAAGTGCCAAGCATAATCGCAAAGGTCACCGGATAGCCGGAACCATACGCATACAACGAAAGCCTTGGCTCTGTCATAAAATAATTAAACAGGATAACACTTGCCACAGAACTGATTACACTACAGGTATAACCGCTGGTCAGAATAGATGTCAGCATGACGCCAAACAAATATACGGTAATGATATTGGCATCGGTAAAACCGAGCCGAAAAAAGATTTCTCCAATTCCGGTCGTAGCAGCCAGAATCAGAACCGTAAGCATCAGTTCTTTCCAGGAAGGCAGCTCCATCCACTCCGGAAAATTTTTTCGTTTCTGATATCTCCGGTACACGTCTGAGTCTGGAATGATGTGAATTTCCAGATCAGGCACAAGATCCGTCAGACGCTCGGTCCACACCCTTCGCTGATGGAAATAGCCCTGCTTCGTCATGCTCTTTCCAATGACAATCCGCGTCACCTCGGAAATTCTTGCGTATTCTGCAATCTGCAGGGCAATATCCTCACTGTGTGTCGTTACAATTTCTGCCCCGCTCTGCTCTGCCAGACGAACATGCTTCTGCAGCCTTGCCAGATCCTCCGGTGTTTTTTCTGTTTTTTCTGCTGTCTGCACATACAATGCCGTAAATCCGGCCTGAAACGCCTGCGCCATCTGCGCCGCAGTCCGAATAATTTTTTCATTGGATGGCGAAGAGGACAGACACACCAGGATATGCTCTTTTTTTTGTTTTTCTTTTTCCAACTGTCTCACCCCACCTCCTATTGTAGATCATAAATGAAGAGAAAGCTATAGTCAGGAAATCTTTTTTTCTCCCGTTTCCTGTTCTTGTTTTCTGTTTTCCGTGAAATTTTGTCCCGTTTCCGGTTCCTCTCTTCTGTTTTCCGTGAAAAATGTCTCTATCTGATCCACGAGCACACCTCCAGACAAAAAACCGACCAGGGTAACGAAGAGCAGTCCTACACTTAACACAGAAATCACCTCTCTTTCAGATCCGAAAACATTTCTGGATCGCTTTATATTCACCAAGAACCAATATGGTAGCATCGCCATCCAGAACTGTCTCCGGAGATACCGCAACATCTGTTTTTCCATATTTTCTTGTTGCCAGAATATTAATACCGTATTTTTTCCGGATATCCAGCTGGCCGACATTTTTTCCAATCCAGTTCTCCGGGATTTCAACCTCAAAAATCGCATACTGACTGTCAATTTCAATATAGTCAAACACATGATCCGAGCTGTAACGAATCGCTGTCCATTTTGCCATCTGTTTTTCCGGATAAACAACCTGATCCGCTCCGTTCCGCAACAGGAATTTTTCCTGTACATCCCGTTCTGCCCGGGACACGACCCATTTTGCGCCCAGCTCCTTCAAAAGACACGCGGTTTCCAGCGAATCCTGAAAGCTGCTTCCGATCGTCACAATACAGACATCATAATTTCCAACACCAAGGGATCGCAGAAAGTCTGCATTGACACTGTCACCGATCTGTGCATTTGTCACATACGGCATCACGGCGTCGATCCGTTCCTCATTTCGGTCTACCGCCATCACCTGATGTCCAAGCTGATTCAGATGCATGGCAATATGTCTCCCAAATCTTCCTACTCCAATCAGTAAAATATTTTTCATCTCATCTCTTCCTCTCTTCTTATCCTACATTTATTTTTTCCAGCGGCATTTTTGCATGTGCGCTCTTTCTCCCCGGCATCGCAGCATAAACAAGCGTCAGACCGCCAACCCTTCCAAGAAACATCAGTGCGATCAGAATTCCTTTCGAAAGAACACCGAGCTGCGGCGTAATTCCAAGCGTCAGGCCAACCGTTCCAACAGCAGATGCTGTCTCAAACAGACACTCAGAAATCGGCAGATTTTCTGCCACACTGATCACCATTCCTCCCATCAGCACCAGAAAAAGATACATCATCAGAATCGTAGATGCATTTTTTAATACCTCCTGGCCCACCCTGCGTCCAAACATCTGTGTGTCCTCTCTCTGACGGAACGTAGCAGACGCATTAGCTGTCAGCACGGCAAATGTGGTAATTTTCATTCCGCCAGCCGTTGATCCCGGTGCTCCGCCAATCATCATCAGAACAATCATAATCGCCTGGGAAGCACCTGTCATCCCGGAAAGATCTGCCGTATTAAATCCGGCCGTTCTTGTTGTCACGGACTGAAACAATGCGCAGAGCGTCCGCTCCTTGACCGGCATTCCGGCGAAATCCCGGAAGAAAAAGAAGGCCGCCGGAACAAAAATCAGAAACAGACTTGTAAGCAGGATCACCTTGCTTTGCATGCAGTACTGACGAAAATGGTATTTTTTTGTATAGATATCATCCCAGGTCAGAAATCCGATTCCACCTGTTACAATCAGCCCCATAATCGTAAGATTAACCAGTGGATTTCCCACATAAGAAGTCAGGGACGGATACAGATGATCCGTTTTTCCAAGAAGATCAAATCCTGCATTGCAGAATGCGGATACAGAATGAAACAACGCCATCCAGATTCCTTTTCCGCCGTAATCCCGTAAAAAAACAGGCAGAAGAAACAACGCCCCCAACAGTTCAATTCCAAAGGTTCCTTTGAGGATAAAACGCGTCAGGCGCACAATTCCGCCCACCTTCGGGGCAGAAATCGCATCCTGCATCGTGCTTCGCTGCATCAGGGAAATTTTTCTCCCGGAAAGCATCGCAATCGAAACAGCGATCGTAACCACACCAAGACCGCCGATCTGAATGAGCAGCAAAATCACGCTCTGTCCAAAGACGGACCAGTAGCTTCCTGTATCTCTGACTGCCAGTCCTGTCACACAGGCGGCTGATGTTGCAGTAAACAGTGTTTCTGTAAATGGCGTTACATTTCCTTCCCGCGAAGCCACAGGAAGCATCAAAAGCAGTGCTCCTGCCAGAATTACCCCCGCAAATCCAAGAATGATAATTTCAAACGACGACCATTGTTTCCTGTATCGCAGTTTTATACTCCACATTTCTCTTTTTACTCCTTCTTTTTGATTCCTCCTTATTTTAGAGACTTCCGCTTTAAAAACGTATAAATACCTTTTCCATGGCATTAAGATTGTATAAAGATTTTTCGAATTTCAAACCAAAAAACAGGAACCGCCCAAAAGTTTCCCACAACAGTAATGGGGTCTGACCCCAATGTGTGTATATTCTTCTTTTATCGCAGTAACGCATTAGTTGGTTAAACTACCGATTTTTCTCCTTTTGAAAGTAGATTCTTTTGTCATAAATATCAAAAAAGTATTTACAAATCCTTACGTATCAGTTATTATGTATATAATCTATTGAGAAGTTCGTGCAGAATTATGCAATTTTGTTTTTAATAAATACTCTGTTTCCTTTTCCAACGGCATTTTGTTGACTTTTTACGTCAAACAGAACGGATCAAAGGGTAAAACACCAAATTTTTTCACAAAAAATCACTCAACGTAATTACAGATGAACTCGGATCCCTATCCCGAAAAAACATCGCACCTTATTTTCGAAAGGAGATATCAATTTTATGTTTCATTTTCTAAAAGGAAAGAACAAAGAAAATGTTCTTTACGCACCTTGCAAAGGAAAAGTAGTTCCGCTTTCCGAAGTCCCGGATCCTACCTTTTCCGAAAAAATCCTGGGGGACGGATTTGCAGTGATTCCGTCTGAGGGAAAAATTTATGCACCGACAGACGGTGAAATAGCCATGGTATTTGATACTCTTCATGCCATCACGCTCATAAGCAGCTCCGGAACCGAAATCCTGATCCACATCGGCCTGGATACGGTTACACTAAAGGGCGCACCGTTTACCGCACACGTTGCAGCCGGCGATCAGGTCAAAAAAGGAGATCTTCTGATGGATGTCGATCTGGACAAGATCACCGGGGCCGGATTGAACACAGTCACTCCGGTACTGATTTGCAATACCGATGATTACGGGAAAATCAGCTTGAAAAAAGAGGGCGAAGTTTCCTTAGACGAAGCCGTTCTCAGTATTTCCTGATCTTTTTTTGATCTTTCGTCAGATGAATCTTCATCCTCTTCTTTTATGAAATGTACGCTTGAAGTCTTTTCTCACTTGCTTTTGTGAAATGCACTCTCAATGTCTTTTCTGCACTTGCTTTTGTAAGTATATTGGATGGATTCGGTAAATTCACGTATCTAATTGGAGGTATCCAGTTATATAAATTATCTTTTAAGGAGGGAGAAATATATGAAATTTCTTCAGAAACTAGGGAAAGCCCTCATGCTTCCTGTAGCAGTACTGCCGATCTGCGGTATCCTGATGGGTATCGGATACCGGCTGTGTCCGGCAACGATGCAGGGCGGCGAGATCTCGGGCGCAGTAAACCTGATCGGTCTGTTTCTCGTAAAAGCAGGAGCAGCTCTGATCGACAACATGGCAATTCTCTTTGCAATCGGCGTTGGTGTCGGTATGTCAGAAAAGAATGACGGTACCGGCGGAATCGCAGCTCTGGCATCCTGGCTGATGATCACAACACTTCTTTCTACCGGAGTTGTTACAACTATCATCCCGTCCATCGCTGAGAGTGCTACAAAGACGCTGGCCTTTGACAAGATCGAAAACCCGTTCATCGGTATCCTGGCCGGTATCATCGGATCTGCCTGCTATAACCGTTTCAAAGACACCAAGCTTCCGGACTGGTTATCCTTCTTCAGCGGCAAACGCTGTGTAGCAATTGTTTCCGGTGTTGTTTCTATCGTTGTATCTGCTGTTCTGTTACTGGTATGGCCATTACTGTTCGGTGCTCTGGTAGCAATCGGTAAATCTATTGTCAGCCTTGATGTTGTCGGTGCCGGTATCTATGCATTCCTGAACCGTCTGCTGATCCCGACCGGATTACATCACGCTCTGAACAATGTATTCTGGTTTGACACGATCGGTCTTGGTGACTTGAAGCACTTCTGGGCTGGTGAAACATCTGCTGATGTAACCTGGAGCCTTGGTATGTACATGTCCGGATTCTTCCCATGTATGATGTTCGGTATTCCTGGTGCTGCACTTGCTATGGTAAGATGTGCAAAACCTGCAAAGAAAAAAGCTGCGATCGGTCTGGTAGCTTCTGCTGCAGTCTGCGCATTCATCTGTGGCGTTACAGAACCTTTTGAGTTCGGATTTATGTTCCTTGCTCCTGTTCTGTACGTAATCTATGCATTACTGTATGGTATCTTTACTATGATCACAGTTGCTCTCGGCTTCCGTGCAGGATTCAGCTTCTCCGCCGGTGCTATGGACCTCCTGTTCTCATCCTCACTGCCCGCAGCACAGAAAATATGGCTGATCATTCCGCTTGGAATCGCAGCATTCCTCGTATTCTACTTCGTATTCCTGTTTGCTATCAAGAAATGGGATCTGAAGACTCCTGGACGCGAAGATGACGATCTCGAAGCAGAGAAAAAAGTAGAACTGGCAAGTGATAACTATACCGCAATCGCAGCTAAAATTCTGGAAGGCTGCGGCGGAAAAGAAAACATCACAAGCATTGATAACTGCGTTACAAGACTGCGACTGGAAGTGAAAGATATCACTGCCGTAAACGACAAGGTAATCAAATCTGCCGGCGTGGCAGGCGTGATCAAACCTGGCAAAACCTCTGTACAGGTTATCGTTGGAACAAAAGTTCAGTTCGTAGCTGACGCTTTCTCCAAACTTTGTGAATAATATTTACCCAGGTAGTTCAAAAGGAGCATATCGCTGCTGCGGTATGCTCCTTTTAATTGCGCAAAGTTTTCCTTATTTTCTGCCCTTTCGCAGAGCAGGAACCCGGCTGTTGTTTGTCAAATGGCTGCTATCAAAACCAAAGGTCGGATTACTGGTGGTTCCGAAAACGTGTGCATATATGTGGGGAATCGCCGTGTGACCTCAGCTCTTGTTCTAAGCACCGAGCAGCTTTTCGGGACAGGTACAGCACAGTACATCGTTTCGTAAATGTATTTTTTTAAAATCTTGTTATGAAAAGGAGTGCGAAAAAACGTAACTTTGTTTTTTCGCACTCCCATTTTCTCTCCCAAAAAACGCCGCAGCTCTCGTCTTACTTCGCGCTGTCTGCATCAATCACGGACTGGATCTGTTTCATCAGCGTATCATAATTCTCCTGATTGTCGATTCCGCCGAGCATCGGCTCTCCCACAATATTTCCATTTCGATCGACCAAGATTGTGGTAGGAAATGCCATAATATCGGAAGCATACTTTCCTGCAGCGGAAGCAGAGTCAATGGAAAGATTGCGGTATTTCGCACCCTGGCTTTCAAGAACCGCTGCTGCTTCTTTGATCGCATCCTGATTTCCGTCGAAGGTTTCTGTGTTGATGCCTACAACCTCGCCTCCCATGGATTTGATTGCATCGTTTAATTCGTTCAGCTTGGATAGCTCAGCAACACAAGGCTTGCAGCCGGTAAACCAGAAATTCACGACCGTTACCGCATTTTTGGAAAACAGACTTTCGTCAACTGTGTTGCCATCATAATCCTGACCCGAAAAATCCCGGAACGGAGATGCCTCTTCGGAATCGTTTTTCGCGTTGCTATCTTCCGATGCTGTATTGCCATTTTCCATTTCCGCTATCTGTTCCTCGATTTTTCGTATCGTTGCAATATCATCCGTCAGTGTATTCAGCTCGTCCTCTGAAAAAGAGTCCTTGTTGGCTTCAACCGTGTCTGCCAGATAATCCCCATAATTTCCGCTCGGATCAGCCGTGCTTTTATTCATCATGCCAAACACCTTGTTCCATACATCCGCATGATCTGAAAAAATCTGGTTCTCCTGCTGATATAAATCGTCCAGCTTTGTGCCGGAAGCCCCTGCCGTTTCGGTTCCGGATTCCGCAACAGATCCCGTAACAGCTTCTGTGCCGGATTCCGTCTGGGTTGTCTGCGTTTTCTTTGTGTCTGCAGCCTCTTTTCCGTTGCATGCGGTAAGTAATAATGCTACGCTGAGTGTAAAAACAGGGATAAAAGTTCTTTTGGTTTTCATAAGTTATGGCTCCTTTTAAGATAGTATAATGTAAAAAACAAAAATTCAATATCATCCTTCGATGCTTCGTGATCTGCTGCTAATCAATGGTTTCTGATCTCTGACTGTTGATCTCCGGTGTCCTTTTTCTGACACGTTTTTCCCATAAACTGATAGTGGATCGCATCCTTCGGGCAGGCCTTGATGCAGGCTCCGCATCGGATGCATTCCGGATGATTTGGGGTCCGGCACACGTCGATATCCATTTTACATGCCCTGGAACACTGGTTGCATCCGACGCATTTGCTGTTTTCAATCGTGATATGTAAAAAGCTTACCTTATTAAATAAGGAATAGATTGCCCCAAGAGGACAGATCCATTTGCAGAAAGGTCTGTAAAACAAGATGCTGAGCACGACAACCGTAATCAGAATACCGAATTTAAACGAAAACAGCTTGCCCAGTGCAGACCGGATTGCGACATTTCCGATGGAAAGCGGGATCGCCCCCTCCAGAACGCCCTGCGGACAAATATATTTGCAGAAGAACGGATCTCCCATCCCGATCGAATTCGTTGCAAACATCGGCAGAAGAATTACAAAAACAACAAGGATGATATATTTCAGATACCGCAGCGGCTTCAGTCTGGCCGTAGAGAATTTCTTTCCGGGGATTTTGTGAAGCAAATCCTGAAACCATCCAAACGGACACAAAAAACCACAGATGAATCTTCCCAGTGTCACGCCGAGTAAAATCAGGAACCCGGTTATGTAGTAGGAAAACTTAAATTTGGATGATCCGACAACCGCCTGAAAGGCTCCGATGGGGCACGCTCCCGTCGCGGCAGGACAGGAATAACAGTTTAGTCCCGGTACGCATACCGTTTTCGCTTTGCCCTGATATATTTTGCCCTGAAAAAAATTGGGGATATGAGGATTGGTAAGCAGTGTGGCCGCTGCCTGGATCCACCCGCGTATTCCGGCTATTTTCTTTGATCGTAACTTCTTTTTCTTATCCAATTCCGACACACTCCAGACATAATTTAATTGCTTTCCCAAGCACAGCAGCCGCTTCCCCTCTGACGGCGCCATAGCCCATCATCGCTATGCCTGTGATAACTAGAACAATTTGAGATATTTTTCTGCATTTCAAAATGTGGTTGCTCCTTTGATTTTATTGATTGACCAGCTGACTCTGATATTATACAATAGCTGTTGTAAAATCATTGTTAAGAAATGGGCAGGTGAAAAAATTTTGAGATTATTAATCGTGGAAGATGAGAAACAAATGTGTGACACAGTTGCCAGAAGTCTGTACGCCGCCGGGTACGAGGTAGATACCTGCTATGATGGGGCGGAGGCTCTGGAATGCATCCTGGCAGAAAATTATGATCTGATTGTCCTGGATCTCAATCTGCCCGGCATGGACGGAATGGATCTTCTAAAAGAGCTCCGAAAGGAAAACGAAGAAACGAAGGTGCTGATCTTATCTGCAAGAGGACAGATTGCAGACAAAGTAGAAGGACTCGATGCCGGGGCAAATGATTATATGGAAAAGCCGTTCCATCTGCAGGAGCTGGAAGCGCGGATCCGCAGTCTGACAAGAAGAAAATTTGTGCAGAAGGATGTCTGTCTGGAAAGTGGCGGGATCAAATTCGATACCATCAAGCGAGAGGCCTATGCCAACGGAACCCTGGTTTCCCTGACAAGAAAAGAAAACGGAATTTTGGAATATCTGCTTCTCCACCTTGGCAGACCGGTAAGCCAGGAAGAATTGATCGAGCATGTCTGGGATGCCTCCGTGGACAGCTTCAGCGGATCCATCCGCGTCCATATGTCTTCGCTTCGGCGAAAGCTCAGGGCGGTACTTGGATACGATCCGATTTTGAATAAAGTAGGCGAAGGATATCAAATACGAGAGGAGTCCGACCGATGAAAAAAATATCACTGCAGTGGAGACTTACCTGTATCATTACCCTGTATATTGCGGTCATCTGTGGATGTCTGACCCTGCTTGTCTATAAAAACGGAATTTATTATATCGATTCCCTGCAGGAGACCGTAGATGCCCGGGGCGATGATGCCGGAGATCAGGGCGGAGACGGTACCGCAGACGGTTCCGATCAAATCTATATCAGCATTCCGGAGGACAATTGGGATGAATTTGCCAGAGATTTCTCTGTTCAGGTGTACAACAACAAAGCAGACTACAAAAGAAACAGCCTGATCCTTTCCGCTTTATTGGCCCTTCTTGGCGGTGTCGCTACCTATTTTATCAGTGGCCATGCACTTCGGCCCATTCGTGAGTTCTCCGAAAAAATCGAGGAGGTGCAGGCACAGAATCTGGCCGATTCGCGCATTGAAGAAAACAAAGTAAAAGAGCTGAACCAGCTTCGTATTTCGTATAACAAGATGCTGGAACGTCTCGCAGATGCTTTTGAAATCCAGAGACAATTTACGGCAAATGCAGCACACGAGCTTCGAACCCCATTGTCTGTCATGCAGGTACAGCTCGATTTATACCATTCCACCCCGCATCCAGGCAATGACGCCGACACCTTACAAACACTGAAAATGGTGACAGAGCAAAACGGCCGGCTCAGCAAAATGGTCAAGACACTGCTCGATATGAGTGAGCTTCAAACAGTAAGCAGGGATGAAACCATTGCCGTTGACGCCCTTGTCGATGAAGTACTGGTGGATCTGGAACCGCTTGCCCAGGAAAAGGAGATAAAACTGATCGGGAACTGTAAAGATACCACTATGGTCGGAAGTGACATTTTGATTTACCGGATGGTATACAATCTTGTTGAGAATGCAATCAAATACAACCATTTCGGCGGACAGGTTACCGTAACCGCATACCGGAAGGGAAAAAGCATCTGCCTGTCCGTAGAAGATACCGGAAGCGGAATCCCGGCTGAATTAAAAGAACGCATATTTGAACCATTCTTTCGTGTAGATAAATCCAGAAGCCGCCAGCTCGGCGGAGTAGGCCTTGGGCTGGCCCTAGTTCGTGAAATCGTGCGCGTACATGACGGCAGAATAACCGTTCAGTCCAGCCCGTCCGGCGGAACGATCTTTGAGGTAGTCTTTACACAGTGACATCATCCCAAAAGCCAGTCGATGATATCATCTGTTCTGCAATGTCTGGAGTGCCGATTCCAGCGTATCTTCGTCCATTGCGTATTTTCCGTCCTGCATTCGGACAAGCGCGCCATATCTTTGTTTTTCATTATCCGTTAGTTTCGGAGCATACTCATATTTAAGGTCTTACCAAAACGGCGGGGCCTTGTAAAAAGATTTACCTTTCCCCAGCTGTCAAGAAGCTGTTCAATCAGTCTTGTCTTATCAATATAGTAAAAACCTTGTTGGCGAATTTTCTTAAAATCTTCGATACCAACCGGAAGTTTTAACGTCGCTGCCATTCTTCCACGCCCTTTCCGAAGCTACATTAACAGGCAAAGGATATTATATCCCAGTGCATTTTGATTTTACCATTTGGGAACTCAAATGGCAAGTTGATCCTATCTTCTGCTTTGCCTCGTTTACGGCACATCAATCAGTCCGAAGCGGTAGAACATTCCGTATATGTAGGTCACGCCCCGGATGTCGCCCAGAGCCTTTGGTCCACGCAACTCTAGGGGTCTGACCCTATGAAAATCTGAGTAGACGGGAACTATCGTACTGCTGGAAAACCCTGGTAAAAAGCGAGTAAAACGGCAGCCGTCTCCTTTTCGAGACCCCTGCCGTTTTACTCGCTTTTTCTATTCATTTTCATAGGGCATACCCCCATGTGTCTCGTTTGCTAAGGTCATGGGAATATTAGGAAAATCTTTTAATCTTATCTTTGTATCAGAATTATAGTGATCTTCTTTTGGATTGACCGCCTTGGGACCGGTCCCCGATGTACTATAAGTTACAATATGCTTAACAATAGAATCCTATCTCATCCGTCACAAATGCCTCTTTCCATTTTGCACAAATAAAGAAAAACTGTGCTGATATAAATTCCATCAATTCATTCAGCTCTTTCTTGGAAATTTTACTTCCATTACTTGCCAAAATGCATCCACCTGACTTTGTAAGCCATATTTTAGTCGCATTTGGAGTAGGCTTACCTTTTGATATATGAACATGAATTGGTTCTCCATTTTCATTAGACCAAAAATATACCGTATATCCACATACCATAAACAATTTAGGCAATTTGAATCCCCCCATTCTCCGCATACCGGTATAGCAAATGAGCATTACTATGCAGGAGTTCTTCAAACATTGCTATTTCTTCATCCGAATATCCTTGGCGTTCTGTCCATTTGTAATCAGGCAATTCACACCTTGCCGAATCAAATCCATCTTCTGTTGGTCGTTCAAAGTTTACAATAACTTTTTTCATTCCATCTTTTTCAACAATTTGTGAATGAACAATCTCCGTTTCATCTGCCAGTGTCATATATGGATACATCATACAACGTCACCCCGTTTCTTATTTTTAAACTCATTATAGCATCATACCCTGTCGTTGTCATGTGATTAAAAGCTAAATTCTTTCACTGAAAATTTCAAAAGTAAATTCCATCGTCCGCTTATGCGGTGGAATTTACTCCTACATGAGTGGAGTTTAATCTTTCATATATTCGTGCTATGCTCATGAAGACCTTCTGACAGCAGTAGAAGGAGATCTCTATGAGTAAATATATTCCTGGTAACCAGAAACATCTTTCCCTTGAAGACCGTAAATACATTGAGCGTTCCCTGAATAACGGCAGCACTTTTAAAGATATCGCCCGCTTCTTATGCAAAGATCCTACAACTATTTCGAAGGAAGTGAAACTCCATCGTGTAAGTGATTGGTATCATAAAGGATCCTTCCTTAACGCTCACAACTTCTGCATTCATAGATATCACTGCAGAAAAACAAATGTATGCAGGAAAATCATACTCTGCAACATTAAGTGTACTTCCTGTCCAACCTGTAACCAAACCTGTCCTGATTTCGTTAAAGAACAGTGTAACCGTCTTGATAAGGCTCCTTACGTCTGTAATGGATGTCCGAAAGCCATCCATCATTGTTCCATTGCTCACAAGTACCGTTACGATGCTGTCTTTGCAGACCGCAAATACAAGGAATGTCTGTCTTCGTCCAGGGCTGGTATAAACATGACAAAGCATGAACTACGTCAAAAGGACATGGTCATTTCGCCTCTTATTTATCAGGGACAATCTGGAGATTCCACCTATGCAGATGCCTGCTTAAGCCGAATGACATCCAAGGCATATCGTCTTGAATTTCCTGGCAGAGATCGTAGAGTAAACAACGGTAACTAATAAACCTGCTGAGCTTTGCTCAGTTTGAAGCGGAATGGCGCTCCGTTCCTCTGGAACGGATGCGCAGTTCTTGCGGAATATGCACTATTTTAAAAAAATTACAGAATTTCTTTTTTATTCTTTTTATTTGTAATCTTATGTTCATTTCTTCTATTTTCAGAAGCTCTCATTCTTTTCTAATTCCCTGCATTTTCCAGAAAGCTCTTCCTCCAACGCTCTCACATCCCTGCAAATCTTTCCTTGGATCTCCTCTGTAAATTTTTCCGGCAATGGATCTCTCACCTTCAGCTCTTCTCTCACTTCGTCCCACCATAGAAACTCTCTATACTTGCAGATCACCTGCTCCACGCATTTTCCTATCCTCGTCTCTTTCCCACATTCCTCTGCCTTTTTCTCATTCTGTAAACTTGCATAATACAAAATCGTGACATTAAGCTCTTCTATCACCTTATTCATTTTCCTGCAGTCTACCTGGGTTCCATGCGAATTTTCTTTTTCTGCCTTACGTTTTCGTTCTTCCTCTTTTCTTTGCGTAGCTATTACTTCATCATATACAAACAACTCACCATCTTGGCTGATATATCCCACTTCGCTCAATACCAGTTTCAACAATTCCGGCGCTGCATGCAGTGTAGATGAAAGCTGCGATAGCTCCCACCGTTCTGCTCTCCTGATATATTCTTCCAATTGCTCAATAGTCGGTTTCTTCTCGATTCTTTTTCCAAATGACTTCTTCAGCCATCCAATACTCTGATAAATAAAAACTACCCGTGACGCCCAGTCGATTGCATCAGCCAGGGAGTTTATTCCCAGCGTGTCCAATATCTGGGAACTGTGATATAAAAATGTTTTCCATCCCTGCAAAACCGCCTGCGCGATCTGTATTCCATCCCCGCCCATATTGTTGGCTTGTACAAGAATTCCTTTTTCCTCTGCCTCTGGAAATGTGCGAAGGAAATCCCGAATCGTCACCCTGTCATATGGGACATTCCATTCGACACTCTCCTCAAATTGGATATACGGAAACATTTTATAGCGTGTATAGCTATCCATATCATCTTTATAATACGTATAAAAAGAAACATGCCGAATCTCATGTCCATGCTTTTTGCAATAAGACACCAGATTTTCCGACAGCTCCTCCTCATGAATCAGGATCATTTCCGGAATACGATATTCCAGGCAATAGTCAATCTGTAAACTGCAGATCTGTCCATTTCCTTTTATGTATTCCTGAAGTTTTTCTTCTGCATACGTTATATTTTCCCGAATTTTCTCTTCATAACCGTCCTCTACCGCTACTCCATGAAGCTGCCCCAATTCATCCTGATAAACTGGCGCAAAAGCAATCTCATCCACTTGCCGTACATATTCTGGATGATCCTGCAATAATTTTCGCTTTTCTTCTCCTATCTGCATCAATGTATACTCAGCATACGAATAAAATGCCCGATACAATCTATGAATCAAAAGAAAATA
This sequence comes from Blautia sp. AF17-9LB, assembly GCF_003479185.1. NCBI lineage: Bacteria > Bacillati > Bacillota > Clostridia > Lachnospirales > Lachnospiraceae > Blautia > Blautia sp. AF17-9LB. The sequence goes on along the minus strand of NZ_QUGU01000007.1, from coordinate 4,217 downwards.
CTTATAAAAAAGCGGGACACAGCAAAGTCTTGTATCTGCTACTCCATACTCTAACAAATCCTTTTTGGCCTTTTGTAACATCCTTTTTAGATTTTTATTCATCTTCAGATGTGTGGTCTCCAGAATTTCTGACAGATCTAAATAAATTTTTTCTTCATCATAATGAATCGGTATATGGCCATGCTGCATATAGTTTCGCAGAAAGTCTACAATTTTATACTCCGAATATTGATCATATGCTTTCGAAATGAAGTTTTTCTTAAAACTTTTATCCTTAGAAATATAGAATTCATCAAATTTCTCCATAGATTCTATCAATGTCCGCCCTGCGCTGACGGCATTGCAAAGCAACGCATTGATCTGAATCACATCTACAGTTTCTCCTCTCTTAGCGAATATACGATCGTCAAATTGTAAAGAGAATTTCTCAAACATATTTTCCAAGTTAAAAACCATCATACTATATAACTCATCCAATTCACAAATATGCTGTGACATGCTGAGATACCGCCGCAATATCTGTTCATGCTCCCATGGCAGTTTCTCAAGCTGTGTTCCTGGAACATTCAAAAAATCCATTGGAATATACGCTCTTGTATTCATTGACATCCCTCCAAACCTATACAATTCTTTCTTGGAAATGCAAACTTTTTGTATACGCAAATAACGCTCACAAACTTCTCAAATTTATTACTGTATATATACCCCGTACTTACAATATAATTTGATTTTAACACCTATGTTCCAGCATAACAATCAATTCATGACTTTTTGTTTTTTTCTTTTTATAATATTTTTTACTCGTGTTTCTTCCTATTATAATATCTTTTCTTTTAGCATTTACTTTCTACTCTTCTGTTTCTTCTCATACAGCTTCCTTGGTCCGTATTTATGCTATTGAAGACTTATATTCCAAGAATATTCAAATGAGCAGGAGGAACATCTTTATAGGCGTTCTATAACAGCACATTTATAGGGTCTAAATGCTAGTATTCTCAACTCACGCCTTCACGGAAGGCGACACGGTGGAATATTTGAACGGCTTTCTCATGGACTTCTCAACTCACGCCTTCACGGAAGGCGACTGCAAATTCAAATAATTTTTGCTGCTAAACACTTCTTATTTTTATTAATTTTTTCCAAATTTCTCATTCTAGCTTTTCTTTTTCACCTAGCTTCTCTTCGCTTTTCTCTTCATCCTGTCATTTTCCGGTGCGAATCTCCCTGTATTTTTCTGTTTATTTACCTTTCGCACTCGAAACATGTACACTCTGTCATAATATTTAATTTGCTTCATTATATCTCTCCACTAATTTTCTATCAACTGAAAATATGTTTTAATTTAATCTCTTTGCTTTTTAAAATTAACTTACTAAAGTTTTTTGTTATTTTTTACTGGCATCGTAAGATGCCAGTAATTAAATTTATAAAATTCTAATAATATCCGAACTTTATCTGATAATTGTAAGTAGGTAATCATCCGTATATTGACATTTTATAAAAGCCATCTGATACTGTTTCTGGCTGTCTGCCAAATTCTATATCAGATGGCTTAGTATTATTTTTTTAGTTTAGTACGGCAGTATTCCGGAAGATCTTCTGACCATGGAAGCAGTTTCTTTAACTCTTCCTCTTTAGGAAAAGCTCCCATTTTTCTGAGTTCATCCAATATATAAGTCAGATATGCGTATGGTTTCAGATGGTTCAGAAGTGCCGTTTCTGTAATGCTGTAAACAAGGGCACTGGCACCAGCTCCCCGTACACTTTTGGCAAACAGCCAGTTGCGGCGTCCCACTGCAAAGTTTTTCAATGCACGTTCTGCACTGTTGTTGTCTATACTGAGATGGCCATCTTCCAGATAGCGTTTCAGATATGCTTCCTGATTAAGCGTATACAAAATGGCATCACCAATAAGGGAAGACCTGTCTACAGAATCTTCCATCGTATGCAGCCATTCAAACAGGGCATCCATAACCGGACGGGACTGTTTCTGGCGCTCCTCATATTTTTCTTCCGGTGTTTTATTGTGGATCATTTCCTCGATCTTATAGAGGATCCCGATCCTTGACATCGCCTGATATGCAATGGTCTCTTTCAGCTGTTCTTTTGTAAAGTCTTTTTTTAATGCTGTGAGGGCTGCATCAAAACGTCGTCTTGCATGGGTAAGGCACCCGCTTACTATGATACCTTCTCCTAAACTGTGATAAGCCTGATATCCATCACAGGTCAGATACCCATGAAACCTGTCCCCTAAAAAGTTTACAGGAGGATATCCCGCACGGGTCCTTTCATAATCGAAGAGTACCATCTGCGGGGAACCACTGAATTCATCCGTGAGATATACCCACATCCAGTTCTGGGTCGTCCCTTTCTGATCCGGTTCTCCGAGTACCTGGATCCGGCTTTCGTCACAATGGATATATCTGCTTTCCAGAAGTTCCTCTTTCATCAGCTGATACAGCGGTTTCAGGTATCTGTCTGCACAGTTTATGATCCAGTTCGCCATAGTCTTTGTGGAGAGATCGAGATCATATCTGGCAAACTCTCTTTCCTGACGTGCCAGAGGCATCCCGTTTACATATTTAGCGTTCATGATACCTGCTACGAGGGAAGGTGTAGCAATGCTCCTACGGATCAGGGAAGGTTCTTTTTCCGGACGTTTCATGGATCCGCATTCCGGACAGCTGTATACATAAGTGATCTCTTCTTCAACCTCAAACTTTGCAGGTATAAAACGCAGGCGTTTTACGGTCTCCTTTGTTACTACGCTGTATTTTTTTCCGCATTCCGGACAGTAACGGGCTTCCCCTTCCAGTTTATAGGTCCTGGTCGCAACGGTCTCAAAATTGGAAAGATCTTCTTCCTTCTTTCCTTTTCTTTTTTTACGTTTATAAGAGGATGGCCGGATCTCTTCAAAAAGTTCCTCTGTTTCCGCATCCGCATTGGCTTCCGCCTCATTGAACAGTCTCATCTGTTCATAGCCTTCGGCATACTTTTCACTGGATGCCCCAAACTGTTTTCTCTGCGCAAGGGTAAGACGGTCAGAGAGCATGGCATTTAAAAATTCGAGTTCTTTCTGTTTATCCTTCAGCAGCTGGATCTCTGTATCCTTCTTCTTTGTCTGTTCCTGTACGATCTTCATCAATGAGATCAGATCTTCACGGCTCATGTTATTCAGCTGTTTATCTGTAAAGATCGGTTCCATGTCCTGTCCTCCCTGCTTTAGCGTTATAAAAAGTATATCATGGTTCCAGCTGTTTTCCTATAAAAAACTGCGTTTCCGGATATAGGAAATACGCTGGGAATGCCATGTTTTTCATGATTTTTACGGGATTGACAGCTCCGCTGTCTTATGCTTACAGGATGATCTTTGGATGGTGTTCCTCAAATGCACCCCTGGGATTTAAAGAGAGCCCGTCACACAGCCAGTGGATCTCTTTCAGAGTCACCTGACGGAGTTCATCTGGAGTATCCGGCCAGTGAAAAGCATTACGGTCGAGCCGTTTCATCAGGATCCAGAATCCGGATCCGTCCCATTGAAGGATCTTTATAGAAGTACGCCGACGGTTGCAGAACGCAAACATGCAGCGTGAGTATGGGTCGAGGTGAAATTTTAATTTGATGATGGCGGCCAGACCATTGTAACTTTTTCTCAGATCAGTGACTCCGCAGGAAAGATATACCGTTGTTCCTCCTGCCAGGTCAAGCATGGCGCTGCAGGAATCCCAGTATAGATTCCATCAGTTCCGGTCTGCAGGAATCAGATATTTCAATACGGATACTGTCTGAAATAAAAATACGCACCGATGAAGATTCCTCAGAGAGCAGCTTTCTGGCAGCTTCCTGTTCAGATGGAAGTCTGACAAAGACCATATCCTGTTCAGATTCGGATGCCGGCTCTTCTTTTGCAAATCTGCGGATCCAATATCCCATCGTAGATAAATGGATACCGTTTTCTGTACACCATTGTTTACATGTTTGTCCACTGGTCTGGTATTGTTGGATACGGTCAGACCAGAGTTTTGCTTTTTCTTCTTTATTCATAGTGATATAGAATACCTCCTGAGTTTTAAGGAGATTGTAGCAGAATAAAAAACAAAAAAACAGATACGGATGATTACCTACTTACGAGCAGACAGGCTAAAAATGGGTATAAAAATGGGTAATCGAGTAGGAGAAAATTCCTCTTGATGAGGAATTTTCGACCTCTCACACCA